>NZ_FMWD01000003.1:139047-156094 GCF_900102855.1 Thiohalomonas denitrificans | reverse complement strand
CATGAACTGCGAGAATTCTTTGCCGGCCGCCAACACTGATGGCTACCGCCCAACCGCAACACGCTCCTGAGAACCAATACGGCCAAGCCGCGGCGGCAGACCGCAGCGGGCATGGCGGACACGGTCACGACCATCGAGCAACGGCAAAACAGCCGTTCCGAACATCGTTGCTTCGGGACTCATCATTAAAATCCATTTTTTGACCTGCTTTAATGATTAGTCCGCATTGCGCTGGACGACAGGGGATATGAAACTTGGGAGAAGGAGCGAAGCGATTAGAGCACCGAACCGCAAGGAACGTGACAAAACCTCACTGGCCTCCCGGCATTACGCGAACTATACCCAAGGGAAGGAGCCCCCTCCTCTACCGCGGCTACGGAAGCTTCGACGCCGTTGATGCGAAACGCATCACGGACCGGGATGTCGCACACGACATCCACCAATTGTGGTGATACGGGAAGTGACTTCATCGTTCACTCCAGCGCCTGAACCAGGCCGATGGTAATCGGCGCCGCTCCGGGACAAGGAACAAGAGTTCACCAGAGGGCTGAAGGAACTGAAAGGAGGCATTGATGACGAAAGGATGCTCACTTTACTGGGTTTTTGGGCTGACCCTGGTGGTGCCCACCACCGGTCAGGCGGCCGGAATGGATGACGTCACCATGCAGATGGTTGAGGAGGCTGACAGTACGGCGATTCGACGCCAGATCGAACTGCCCGAAATCGATTCCATCAAGACTCGCTTCCGCGAACAGGTAAACATACGAGTCTGGGAACGCGACCTCGACAAGGCGCAGCAGCGGGCGAAGAAAAAGGAGCACGAACAGAAACGCGAAAAGGAGCGGCAGCAGAATCTCCAGGCGACCCTGAAACGCGAACAGTACCTCGAGCACAAAAATGAAGCGGAGGAAGTGGCCGCGGAAATCCGGAAAACGACGAAGGGGGAAGCACGAGAGGTTCGAATCGAGGCCGAAGAGCGTGCCTGGGAGGCCCGCGACGAGGCCGAAGAACGTTCCTGGGAGGCCCGGAATGAGGCCGATGAGCGTGCCCGGGAGACCCGCGAGGAGGCCGACGAGCGTGCCCGGGAGGCCAGGGAGGAGCCCAGGGAGCGTGCCCGGGAGGCCAGGGAACAGGCGGAGGAAGCGCGCGAGGAGGCCAGGGAGCAGGCAGAGGAAGCACGCGAAGAGGCCAGGGAACAGGCAGAGGAAGCGCGCGAGGAGGCCAGGGAGCAGGCAGAGGAAGCACGCGAAGAGGCCAGGGAACAGGCAGAGGAAGCGCGCGACGACGCAAGAGAAGATGACTGACAACGCAAAAGAGTATGCCGAGGAGAGTACCGAAAAGTGAGCCTGTGAAACGTCCGTCAAGGAGCATTCGCGCCATCCTCCTGGGAGCACTGTTGGTGCTTGGCGGAGTGCTGAACGCAGCGCCCCCGGAGGAGCGGTTTGAACGCGGCCTGGCGGCGTTCCGGGCGGGTGATTTTGGGGCGGCCTGCCGGTCCTTCGAAGAGGCCCGTCGGGGCGGCCTCGACACACCGGCACTCGATTACAATCTGGGGGTTTGCCACTACCGGCTGAGCAACTACCGCCAGGCGCGAGAGGCCTTCGAGCGGGTCGCGGTCCACCCGCCCCTGAAGACGCTTGCCCATTACAACCTTGGACTGGTCGCTCTGGACGTGGGTGACCGAAGCGCAGCCGATCGCTGGTTTTCGCTGGTCTCCCGGAACAGCTCCGATCCCAGGCTGCAAACACTGGCAAAATCCCAGCTGGAAAGTCTCCGGAATCCCCCGGCCGACAGCTGGATTGCGGCCGTTTCAGTAGGGAGCGGCTATGATGACAACCTGGTCGATCCCATCGACAAGGCAGGCACCTCGACCAGTGACTGGTTTCTGGAGGCCTACGCCTTTGCGCTCGGCCCGCTGAGAGGAACCATCAAGGATGGTGTAAAGGCGGATGCGACGGTATTCGCAACCCGCTATCAGGACATCTCGGCGTACGATTTGACCTTCTGGCAGGGAGGAGTGGCTGTCGCCAGGCCGCTGACGGGGTGGGATACGGAGGCCGGCGTTCAACTGGAGCAGAGCACCCTGAATGACGACGACTACCTGCGCGGTGTCAGTGCCGTGTTCACCGGAGACAGTGCCCTGGAGGGGCCATGGCAAGTGCGCCTCCGCTACCGACATAACCGATTCGACGCGCTCAGCAGCCGGTACGATCAACTCGAGGGCAGCCGTGACCGGTTGGAGGCCCGGGGAAGACGTCAGATGGATGATCGGCGCCTCACACTGCTTTACCGCTTCGACCGCAATGATCGGAACGACTTGCGGACCTCCACCACGTTCACCAGCTATTCACCCGTCCGGCACACCTTCCGCGGCGGCTACGATGCGCTTGTCGCCCCAAACTGGAATCTGCAGGCCGAGCTTGAGTACCGGACCAGTCGCTATTCGGACGAAAACGTCCTCGCCGACAACAGCACCGTCCGGCGCGAAGAGGATCGCTACAGAGCGGATTTTCGGCTGAGCCGGCGACTCGACAAGACATGGCGCATCGTTAGTCGCTACGAGTTTACGGACAACCAAGCCAATCTGGATCGTTATGACTACACCCGCAACCTCTACGCAGTGAATCTGACTGCCGCCTTCTAATGCGGATCTGGAGGCTGCAGACCCCGGAGGAGTCGATAGTCGATCGACATCCGTTCGGGGGCGAGCGGCCGAAAGTGGCGGTCGGCGAAGGCTGTGTGTGAGGGGTGATCGCGATAGCTGGAAATTACAGCCGGGTGGGTGAAGCGGACAAGCCAGCAGTATTGGAAGCGTGCTTTCCCCACGTCGATGGCCTCTCCGGTTTCGACGGAGCGGACTCCCGGGATTGCCGATAGTACTTTTCGGCCCTCCTCCATCGTGGCATACACGGTGGCTGGGTCGGCCTGCTCCGCGTTATAGGTAATGAGGTGCTCCACCGGCTCCCATGCCGGGCAACGCGAGAGCACCTCGGCGGCGCGCCCTGCGCTGCCCCACAGGTGCATGCAGCGTTCGGTCTCTTCCGAAACGGCCCGTGACACACAGTCGAACAGGTGGGCATATTGGCCGTTGTCCATGACCTTCCGGGCGGCCTGCTCCGCCGCGTCGGCAAGGGCTGTGTAGTAATTGATTTTGGCCACCCCCCGGCGGACAAGATGGCCGAACTGCTCATCATCGAGACCGGTCCCGCCGTGAATCACCAGTGGCATTCGCAGGGTGGTGTTGATTTGTTCCAGCCGGTCGAAATCAAGTTCCGGCTTTCTTCGAAAACGCCCGTGAACGGTGCCGATGGAGACCGCCAGGAAATCCACGCCGGTCGCCTTTACATAGTCCTCGGCGGTGTCGGCATCGGTATAGGCGATGGCACCGGGATGGAGTTCTGCGCTCTCGCCCTCCTCACCGGGCACATAGCCGATCTCGCCCTCCACCGGCACGCCGCAGGCGTGCGCCATCTGAACCACCTCCCGGGTCCGTGTGCGATTGATCGCCAACGGCTCTTCCGAGGCGTCGACCATAACCCCGTTGCAACCGAGCCGGATGGCCTTCACCGCCGATTCCAGACTCGCACCATGGTCCAGGTGAATGGCGACCGGTACCGAAGCACGCTGCGCAGCGGACTCGACCGCCGGCATCAGGACTTCAATGTCGTAGTGTCTGAAGTGGGATTCCGCCAACGAGAGGATGACGGGTGCCCTGCAGCGTTCGGCAGCGTCAATGACCCCCGCAAGGAAACCCAGGTCGATGACATCGACCCCCCCGATCGCGTAACCGTTTTCGTAGGCGTGGCGCAGCATCGCCTTCATTTCCACCAGAGCCACATTGACCTCCTCGCTCGATTTACAGGTGTGCCCGCCGTAGCGTCCACAATGACCACACGGCCGGGATTGAAGTATGGGAGAGGCGATGGTTTAATTCGAGTTAACATATCCAAACCAATCATTAAATAGAGATTTAATCCCTTGCCGATCCGTCATGCCACGCTGCATCAGTTGCGCGTCTTTGACACCCTCGCCCGCCACCGGAGCGTTACCCGCGCCGCAGAGGAGTTGCACCTGAGCCCGTCGGCAATTTCAATTCAGTGTCGCCAGTTGGCCGAATCCGTTGGCCATCCGCTCTATGAACAGGTGGGCAGGGGTCTCCATCTCACCGCAGCCGGCGAGATAGTGAGCCGTTCCTGCCGCGATGTCCTCGATCGTCTGGAGCAGACGGCACTGGAGCTGGCATCGATGCAGGGTCTGGAGTGCGGCAGCCTCCGTCTGGCCATCCTTACTACGGCCAAGTACTTCGGTCCCCGCCTGCTCGGGGAATTCAGCCGCCAGCACCCGGAAATTGAAGTGATGCTGTTCGTGGGAAACCGGCAACAGCTGCTTGAGCGGCTTGCCGCCAATCGGGACGATCTCTATATATTGGGGCGCCCTCCCGAACGGCTGCGGGTGATCGCCGAACCGTTTGCGGAAAACCGCCTGGCACTGGTCGCTTCTGCCGATCACACCCTGGCAGGAGAAACGGACATAGCGCCGGTTCTGTTGAACGGTCTACCTTTCATCCTCCGTGAGGAAGGTTCCGGCACTCGCCGTGCGGCAGAGCGGTTCTTCGACGACCACGGCATCACGCCCCGGACCCGCATGGAACTGGGGAGCAACGAAGCGATAAAGCAGACAGTGGCGGGTGGCCTTGGCGTGGCCGTGCTGTCCGAGTCCACCGTGCAGGCGGAACTGGCTTCGGGGGAATTGGTGCGGCTTGATGTGCGCGGTTTTCCGCTACGTAGCGACTGGTTCGTGGCCCACCTTGCGGGCAAAAAGCTCAGCCCGGCGGCAGTGGCCTTTCGGGAATCGCTTTTTTCGATGACGGACGCCTTGAAAGGAGTGTCCCACGCGTCCGACCCAACGGGGCCGGCAAGCAGAACTGTCTCATGCTGAAGGTCGGGCAGCGGGCGGGATTCGGCATTTTTTTGGCACACTGAATGTGCATCTGTACAATGTGCGGTCGCCTTCAAGCCTGCAGCGTAGCGGCCCCAACAGGCCGCGGATACAGCCAAAGACTTTCCCGGTGCGCCCCAGGCGGGGTAATCTTCCTTTTTTAAACCGCCCCGACGGCTCACCCGCTACAACCGGGATGAACTCCAATCCTCGCTTGAAGGCCTGAAGGCCGATGCCACCTTCCGGCCTCCGATATCGGAGCGAAGAACACGGGCTCAGGAAATTCAGATCCAATTCGGGAGATTGTAATGCAACCACTGGTCGGCCTCATCATGGGGTCGGTGTCGGACTGGGACACCCTGCAACACACAGCCGAGACGCTGGAAAAGCTCGGTGTTCCCCATGAGGTGAAGGTGGTCTCCGCCCACCGCACGCCCGACCTTTTGTTCGAGTACACCAGCGAAGCCGAAACCCGTGGACTGGAAGTGCTCATCGCCGGTGCCGGCGGTGCCGCCCACCTGCCCGGCATGGCCGCCGCAAAGACCGCTCTGCCGGTGCTCGGAGTGCCGGTGCAGTCCAAAGCGTTGAATGGTGTCGACTCCCTGCTTTCGATTGTGCAGATGCCGGCAGGCGTACCCGTCGGAACGCTCGCTATCGGGCGGGCAGGCGCCGTGAACGCGGCACTGCTGGCGGTCGGTATCCTCGGCAACAAGCATCCGCAATTCCGCAAGGCGCTGCATGCCTTCCGGCAGGAGCAGACCGACAGGGTCCTGGAGCGGCCCGATCCCAGGGAGGTCACATGAAGGTTGGTATCATCGGAGGTGGGCAGCTGGCGCGAATGCTGGCGCTTGCCGGTCACCCGCTTGGCATCGAAACCGTCGTGCTCGACCCGGCAGCCGACGCCTGTGCAGGGGCCGTTACGCAACAGTTGCAAGGTGCCTATGATGATCGCGACCAGCTCAAGGCACTGGCGGATGCCGTCGACGTCGTCACCTATGAATTCGAAAACGTGCCCGAACAGGCGGTGCAGTCCCTCGCCGACTTGGCCTCGGTCCATCCCTCTCCGAACGCGCTGGCAACCGGCCGCGACCGCCTGCGCGAGAAGACTCTGCTGAGTACGACCCTGGGCATTCCCACTGCCCCGTTTGCAACCGTTGACTCCCGGGAGGAGCTGGAGAGCGCGACCGCCTCGATCGGGCTGCCGGCCGTCCTCAAGACCCGCACCCTCGGCTACGACGGCAAGGGCCAATACGTGCTGCGTAGCACGGCGGATATCGATACGGCCTGGGCGGAGCTCGGTGGCGTGCCGCTGATCCTCGAAGGCTTTGTCGAATTCGAGCGCGAGGTCTCCATCATTGCCGCTCGCAGCCGCAATGGCGAGATCCGCTGTTATCCGCTGACGGAAAATGTACACATCAGCGGTATTTTACGCTTCTCCCACTGCCGTCCCGGGGATCCACAGCAGGCCGCCGCCGAGGACTACATTGGCCGCCTGCTCGAGAGCCTCGATTATGTCGGGGTGGTGGCCCTGGAGCTGTTTCAGGCCGGTGACCGGCTGCTGGCCAACGAAATGGCGCCGCGCGTCCACAACTCCGGGCACTGGACCATCGAGGGTGCGGAGACCAGCCAGTTCGAAAACCACCTGCGTGCCATCTGCGGCCTGCCGCTCGGTCCCACCACGCCGGTGGGCTATAGCGCCATGTTCAACCTGATCGGTGACCTGCCGGATACCGCCGCCATCCTCGCCATTCCCGGTGCCCACCTCCACGCCTACGGCAAGGCCGCACGCGAAGGTCGCAAGGTTGGGCACATCACGGTGCGGGCAGAGAACACAACCGAACTGAAAAGGCGCATGGAAAAAGTGCGTGATACGCTTTCCACGTAAATAATCAATCCAGGTGGAAAGAGCCAACTTGAGGGCAAATAGCGCAGGGTCAATGGCTGCCTATTTGGGCCACCAGATCCGAAACCGGACACCGCGCGGCTGATTTTCGATCATGTCGATTCGACCGCCATAGCCATGCACGAGCTTTCTGACCAGGGCTAGACCAATTCCGGCGTGCACCCCGCCATCCTTGCCCCCGGTCGATGCAAACATCCGAAATACCCGTTCCCGCTCATCCGGCGGGATCCCCGGACCATTATCCGCGATATCTAGACGCCAGAACTTGTCCTCATCTCGGGCCGATATCCTGACCATGCCGGATTCCGGATGGTCGTGATGGGCCGCCGCATTGATGAGCAAGTTCTGGAAGATCTGCCTCAGATGCAGCGCATTGCCACGCAAAGTGGGCATGGGCGCCCTGATTTCGACCCGAAAATGGGCCGGAAGGGGTAATTCGTCCGACAGCTCCTGCAGCAATGACCCCAGTGGCACCCGGTCGTGCGCTTCGATAATCGTCCCCCCTGCCCTGGAGTAGATGAGCAGTCCTTCGATGAGGTCATCCATACGTTGGACCCGCTCTCGAATCAAACGCATCCGACGTATCAATTCAACGTCCATTGTTTCAGCGCCATCCTCTTCGATTGAGGACACCAGCTGTGAGACGGCCCGCAGTGGCGCCCTGAGATCATGGGAGGCGATATAGGCGAAGTTCTCCAGTTCCGCATTCAGGGTCTGGAGTTGTTCGGTGCGTCTATTGAGCTCATCGGTTCGAAGCTCCACCAACTGATGAACTCGGGCTTCCCGCCCAAGCAGCATTCGCAGGTAAGTCGAAAGGATGGTACCGAAGAGAACGCCGCCGATACCAATGACCAGAAATCCCCATGGCGAAGCTATAAAAACCCCGGGTTGCGATACGGCGATGACACGCCAATCCACTCCAAACAGGTTCACCATGCGGGTGAGCCTGCGGCTATCGGGAAACGGACCTATATTGGGACCCACCGGCCGAAACACGCTTCGGGACTGGTGAAAATAACCCGGTACGTCGGCACTGGCATCGACGATAAACAAGTCCATGGAGATCGGCTCGGAAGGACGAAGAACCGCCTCCAGCAGGAGGTCAACACGATAAATGCCGGAGATGAAGCCAAGGAGTTCACCTCCGCGCTCTCCGAATACCGGCCGAACCACCCGAAAGCGGACCATTCCGTGCGCACGATACCAGGGTGACAGAGAAGAATCCCTTCGTTGCCGGGCCTGCTCCAGTAGGGCTCGCGGCACCGGATCGGTTTGCAGATCGTGATCGGCACCAACAGTGAGCGTATAACTGTAATGGACCGGAAACACTTCCTGGCCCGATGGAGTTTTCTCCTTGGCGAGCCACTGTATTGCCAGCAGTTCCGGCTGCTCCGATAATTCGGCACTCTGTGCCAGCTCTATGAATTCCTGCTCGGAAATTTCTCCACGTTGGAAAGCGAATACGGCCGCCATTCGCCTAAGGGGCCGGAACTCAACCGTTATCCCGCTCTCAAGCCAATGAATCCGCTCCCTGACAGCCAGTTCGAAGTGAGTGGCGTGTTTATCATCGTCCAGCCGATAGAGAGCCGTCGCAACCACCAATCCAAGCAAGACGGTAATAGCGAACACAAGCCACGGCAGCCAGCCTTTTTGTGTAAAAGAACGTCCATCCACCGCATGGAGCCTCTCGACCCATCAGACTTATCAAAGTTAAGCTCAACAACGGAGTGGCGACTGACTGGGGCGTCCGAATAAGTGCCGATGGCATAAATCGCTTAAGCCTACTACCCATGAGCATAGGAGCATACAAGTAATCGGGGGAGATGGAATTATGGCTGAAAGGGAAATTACGGCCAGCTGGGAAAGCTATTCGTTGCCGCGTCTTTTTGCGATGTTCCTGTCGCCACTGGCGCTGCCAAAGCCCCATCCTATCCGCAGCGACATGAATGCAGCCGCTCGCCGTCACGCCATGCGGGCCAACCAGCGCCACGTCCAGGCCCATCTCGGAGCCTACATCGACCGTTCGGCCAGGGGCATCGCCGGTTGCATGATCGCTTATCTGATCAGCCTGCATCTGCTCGGAATCCCGCTGCTGGTGATGGCTGCGGGGTTCATCATGCTGGCGGCCTTTGTGCACGTGGCCGTTCTGATCTTCTGGAAACAGCATCTGGATGACCGTTTCGGGCCGGTAGAGCCGCCGGAGTAACCAAGTGCCTCGCCGAATTCTCCATCGTCACGCGTGTACCGCCCGTCTCTGTAGGATTATTCCTACAACAAAATGAGGAAACGCCTACAGACCGGACAGGAAGGGTGTGCCACTATTTCTGGTGAAGGGAATCGGTGGAGTTTCCGAAGGGAACCGGGGGGTCAAGGACGACACTGTCTCCTCAGACACAATCCGCCAGGGCCGCGCCGGGAAACCGCCGCGGCCTTTTTGTTTTTGGTGCGGAGTGCCGCTCCCGCAGGGGCTTGCCACAGGTCGAACAGGGCACGCGTCCTTGCATCTCCAGTCACGCGGCGCGTGGCTTGTAAAGTACCACCTCACCCTTGTCTACCGCCTCTCGATATTCGTTCAACAACTTCTCCAGCTCGGACTGGCTTGCGTCACTGGGTCGGCTGATGAATTCCGACAGACTCGCCTGCATTGCGCGGCTCCAGAATGTGCGCTGTGTCTCTTCCATGCTTGCTCCTTGGTTTTTATTCAGTGCAATGCGCTGCGGCAGCTGCGGGTAACGTTTCCATGAATCCAGCCCAGATTCTGCTGGCCTGGAACTACTCTACGTCATGTTAGTGTAATGCCTTCGGCCGAACCGGTTCGATGGCGCCGTTCACATTTCGGACCCGAACTTCGTTGCGAACCGTACCCGTTGTGCGGCCCGAATCGACGACGAACTCTTAGCCGTTATTGCGAGCCGCACCCCCTGCTGCACAGGCCCGAATCACTGAAGAACTGATAACCACGGGGTACACGGGGACCACGGGGTAAAAACAAGTTTTTCGGGTTATTTCCTCCCCCGTGCGCCCCGTGTTCCCCGTGGTTCGAAATTCAAAGGGTGAATCATCAAGTTCTTCAGGAGGAGCCTCGGCGACGCGACAATCCCGGGGTTGGCAGTAGAGGTCACTTCGTCGCCGGGGCTCGGCTTTGGCATCCTCGAGAATAGGTTCCAGACATTCTCTACTACCGCCATCCATGGCGGCATGCGTCGCTCTACCACCTACATCCATGTAGGCGTCCTCGTAATCACAGCAGGGGAAGGCAAGTTCATCAGGAGACGCCTTGCTTCGCAAGATGATCCTACGGCAGACGTCCATAAAGATACGACAAGTGATGCAGTTTTTCCGGGATTCCTTCGGGAATCATGTCCCAACCGAAGCGCCACTGCCAATTGTCGGCGGTGGTTCCCGGGATATTCATCCGATGCTCGCTACCAAGGGCCAGGGCGTCCTGCAACGGAATCACCGCCAGTTGCGCCACCGATGCATAAGCACTTCGGATCAATGGCCAGGGCATCGATTCAGCGGGATTACCGAGATAGTCCAGAACCTGGGCGCTGATCGCGTTCGGAAGGCCGTCGAACCATCCCACCGTGGTGTCGTTGTCGTGAGTCCCGGTATAGACCACACTGTTGACTTCCTGATTGTGCGGCAGGTATGGGTTGTCGGGACCGCTGTCGAAAGCGAACTGCAGGATTTTCATGCCCGGCAGGGCATACTTGTCCCGCAACTCCAGCACTTCGGGGGTAATCGTTCCCAGGTCCTCGGCCACCACCGGCAGCGGGTCGAAACGCTTTCGCAGCGCCGTGAAGAGCTGATCGCCGGGCGCTTCAACCCAGCGGCCGTTCATTGCCGTCTCCTCATGAGCCGGAACTTCCCAGGAGGCCTGGAAACCCCGGAAGTGGTCGATACGCACCAGATCGAACAGAGCCAGTTGCGACTCCATCCGGTGCACCCACCACTCGAAGCCATTGGCTTCCAGCCACTCCCAATCGTAGTGCGGGTTGCCCCAGCGCTGACCGGTCTCGGAAAAATAGTCGGGAGGAACCCCGGCGACCACGGTGGGATGACCTTCATCATCGAGTAGAAAGCATTCACGGCAAGACCAGACGTCCGCACTGTCGTGGGCGACAAAGATGGGCATGTCGCCGAAGATGCCGATGCGATTCTGGTTGGCATAGGCCTTCAGGTTCCACCATTGGCGGAAGAATACATACTGTTCGAAGTGAATCAGGTCGAGCTCGTCTGCCTGCGCCTCCCCGAGTTCCTGCAGCACCGTCTCGTCCCGATCACGCAGTGCGGCAGGCCAGTCGGTCCAGCCCTTGTCCTGCTGCATCTCCTTGATGACCCGAAACAGCGCAAAATCGGTCAGCCAGTCGGCGTTGGCCTTGAGGAACCGGGAAAAATCAGCGTGGTCTTCCTCCTCGCCCCGGGTACGGAAGCCGTCGCGCGCTTCTCGGATCAGACGCCGCTTGGCTTCGGTATCGAAGCCCTCAATGCGATGGTCATCGAGCCATCCCCATTCCACCAGCTTCTCGATACTGATGAGATCGGGATTGCCAGCATGCACCGAAAGGGCCTGGTAGGGCGATCGATCGCTGTGAGTCGGGCCGATGGGCAATATCTGCCAGACGCGTTGGCCGGCGGCGGCAAGGAATTCGACAAACCGAAAGGCCTCCGGTCCGAGATCGCCCGTTTCCCAACGCCCCGGCAGCGATGTCGGTTGTAGTAATATTCCCGCGCTCCGCTCCTGGAGCGGGCTGTGGGCTACAGGTTCGGTCATCGCTCAGTGTGCCTCCTTGCCACGACGCATAACGCCTCCCGTTGCCGGGGCGCCTCCTCCTCCATGAGAAATAATGTGAGCCAACTCTTCGGGTGGCTCGGCTCCAATCAGGCGATACAATTCGCACAACTGTAGCCGATAGAGCCGTTCGAAATCGCGTACCGAATCGGACGGGTTGTAGTCGCCAAACCACCAGAACCAGTCGGAACCTTCGCAAATCGCCAACTGCTGTTCGGCTTTGGCCAGCCGCTCTCCCTTGAGCTTTTTCTCAGCCACAGCCGTGTCGAAAGCCTCCTTGGCATGGCCGAGCAGGTCCCAGCCCCGATTCTTGTCCGTATCGCCGATCCAGGTGGAAAAGGTACCGTAGACCCAGCTGCCCGCCACCAGATGTGGCAATTGAGTCGGTTCTATTCCCTTTTCGAGGGTTTCGGCAAACGTGGTCAATTCGAGGTCGGGATGTTCCGCAAGCGAGCGATACAGCGTTGCCAGAAAAGGGTAGCCGTTATTCGCGTAATGTTCCCAGGCATTTTCGCCGTCAAGGATGATGGACACGACGCGGTTGGGTTCGTGGGCACAGGCGTCTGCGATGTTCTCCAGATGATGGATCAGATCGCCGACGGCATCGTCGGCACGCCAGTCGGCGTAGGTGAATCCGATCAGGTCCGAAAGGCCATCATCCCGGAAAAAGCAGTGTCCTTCGGTACCTTCGAGCCGATAGGGCCGGTGAATGCAGTCCACCTCGATTCCGCCGTTCCCGAGGCTGTTGCGCAGAACACTTTCACCGGTGGCTACCCAGGAGAATCCCGCTGCATCGAGTGCTCTCACGGTTGCATCACTGATGCCACCTTCCGAAGGCCAGCAGCCCACCGGGCGGAAACCGAAATGGCGTTCAAAGACGCGCAGCCCCTCGTCGATATGCCACTTCACCCGCTCCTCTCCCCCCGGATAAACGGACATTTCCGGCATCGGTGCTTCAGGCTGCGTCTCGCGCGCAGTGTCGATCTCCAGCAGCAGGGGAATAATCGGGTGGGCGTAGGGGGTCACCGACAACTCCACCTTGTTCGACTCGGCCAGGCGGCGATAGCGCTCCAACACTCCCGAGAGCAGTCCGGAAATCACTTCCAGCAGCTCGCGCCGCTGGTGCAGCGAGAACTCCCGTCCATGATCCATGAGCTTGCGGACACGATCATCGCCACGGCGCACCGTTTCCCCCATCCACGCGAGGTGATACCAGGTCACCAGGTCGGCAAAGTACTGCTCTTCCAGATAGGTGGTCAAGTGGGGCTCTGCCAACATGTGCCGGGCCAGTTGAGCCAATTCTTGGAAGGGTTCGAAGCGCTGAATGAGACGGCTCTCGTTGGCCCTCAAGCAGCTGCGAATGAGTTCGACACGCTCCTCGACACTGCTTGGAAAGGCGGGGCTGACCAGGGTGGCCAGCAACGGGTCCCGGATCGGGCTTTCCGTATCGAGATACGCCCGCACCTGTTCGGCATAGTCGTCGATTTGCTCAAGGAGCGTCGGGGCAAAGTTGACCACCGCCCGTGCCCCCGGGATCTCCTCGAGGATCGCCGCCATATCGACGTAATCCTTGGTGGCATGCAGATAGGTCCACGGCAGCCGGTATTCACCGTTTTCACGGTCAAAGTAATGGGGCTGGTGCATATGCCAGCACAGCACGACCTTCAGGGGCGACTTATCGGACATGGTGGAGTGACTGTCCGAGCATTTCGGGGCAGACCAGTACGATGCCGCCTTCGCTTACGTGAAAACGCTTGGCGTCCTCTACCGGGTCCTCGCCGATCACCATTCCCTCCGGGATGACCACCCCCTTGTCGATCACCGCACGACGGATTCTGGCGCGCCTGCCAATGGTGACATCCGGCAGCACCACCGAATCATCCACTCGGGCATGGGAATTGACATAGACATTCGAGAACAGCAGTGAGTGGTGGACCTGTGCTCCCGAGATGATGCAGCCACCGGAAACCATCGAGTCCACGGCCATGCCCCGGCGATCCGGGTCGTCAAAAATGAACTTGGCCGGAGGCAGCTGGGCCTGGTAGGTCCAGATGGGCCACTCGGTGTTATAGAGATTCAATTCGGGGGTGACGCCGATCAGCTCCATATTGGCCGCCCAGTAAGCGTCGATGGTCCCCACATCCCGCCAGTAGGCCTGTTTCCCGGTCTCCGGATCCCGAAACGGATAGGCGTAAACCTTGCAATGATTAATGATATTGGGAATGACATCCTTGCCAAAATCCCGGGAAGATTCCGGGTTATCGGCATCGCTAATCAGTTGTTCATAGAGGAATTCACGATTGAAGACATAGATTCCCATGGAGGCCAATGCCTCATTTTTACGCCCGGGGATGGAGTCCGGATCGGCCGGCTTCTCCCGGAAGCTGGTGACTTTCCAGTCATCATCGATCCCCATCACACCAAACGAACGTGCGGTCTCGACGGGAACCTCGAAGCAACCGATGGTCACATCGGCACCCTGTTCCACGTGATAGGCAAGCATGGGGCCGTAGTCCATCTGGTAAATGTGGTCGCCGGCCAATACCAGCACATACTCCGGCTGGTGGAGCCGAATGATGTCCAGGTTCTGGTACAGTGCATCAGCGGTGCCCGCATACCAGCCCGCATCGATGCGCTGTTGCGCCGGCAGAATCTCTATGAACTCTCCCATTTCGCCCCGGAAGAAGTTCCAGCCGTGCTGCAGGTGGCGAATCAGCGAGTGAGACTTGTACTGCGTCAGCACTCCCATACGACGAATGCCGGAATTGACACAGTTGGACAGCGGGAAGTCGATTATCCGAAATTTGCCCCCGAACGGAACCGAAGGCTTGGAGCGCCAGCGCGTCAACCCTTTGAGACGCGTGCCACTGCCACCCGCAAGGATTAGTGCCAGGGTATCGCGGGTGATACGGCTGACAAACCGCGGTGTCATCTTCACGGGCATTCGAAATATTCCCCTTTTGTTGTTATCGAATTCACTCCGGTTTAGAGCCTCTGCCCATTCCGGTATGCTTGAGCCTGCTTTTTCTTTGCCTAACCGCGTGACGGGAGCCAAGGCTTGACCAGCTTAACATCGCTTAATGAAGCACATGTGAAGAACCTGTCCGAGGGAGAACAAAAAATCCTCGAGGCACGGCATCATGATCCTTTTGAGGTCCTGGGGCGCCACCCGGACGGCGACGGCATTGTGATTCGGGCTTTCCTGCCGGGTACGGCAGAAGCTGCCATAGAGAGCCGTGATCGGCCATTGCCGATGGATCGTATCCCTAATACCGACCTTTTTGAATGGCGTGGCAAACCCGACGCGGTTCCCGAACGTTATGCATTGGTCCTGACCGATCACCACGGTCGCACTCGGATACGGCACGATCCCTATGCCTTCCCTCCCCGCCTGACCGATTTTGACTTGCACTTGTTCGGCGAGGGGCAGCACCGTCACCCCTATCGTTTTCTCGGTGCCCGGGTAGTAAGTGTAGACGGTATTCGTGGTGTTCTCTTCGGCGTATGGGCTCCAAATGCCGACCGGGTGAGTGTAGTCGGAGATTTCAACCAGTGGGATGGACGCGCACACCCCATGCGATCGCGTGGCGGCTGCGGTGTATGGGAGCTGTTTGTTCCCGAACTGGAAGCCGGCATGCTCTACAAGTTCGAGCTTCGGGATCGCAACGGCGGCATCCACCTCAAGACCGACCCCTATGGCCGCCGCTTCGAATTACGCCCCTCGACAGCCGCCATTGTGGAGGGTCCGGACGACTTCCGCTGGAAGGATGAAGCCTGGATGGCGGAGCGTGCCAGCCGTGACTGGCAACACGCTCCCCTATCCATCTACGAGGTCCACCCGGGCTCCTGGCAGCGCCAGGAGGATGGCCGGTTTCTGAACTACCGGGACTTGGCCCACCGACTGGTCCCCTACGTGCTTGAAAACGGTTTCACCCATATCGAACTACTACCGGTCACCGAACATCCGTTCGATGGCTCCTGGGGCTATCAGGCCACCGGCTATTTCGCCCCTACCAGCCGCTTCGGCACCCCCGATGATTTTCGCTACTTCGTCAATCTCTGCCACGAGAGCGGTATCGGGGTAATCCTTGACTGGGTTCCGGCCCACTTTCCCAAGGATGATCATGCCCTGGCAAATTTTGACGGCACGCCCCTCTACGAGCATGCCGACCCGCGCCGGGGTGAGCACCAGGACTGGGGTACCTACATCTTCAACTTCGGTCGTAAAGAGGTTAAGGCCTTTCTCATTGCGAGCGCACTCTACTGGCTCGAGGAGCTGCACCTCGACGGTCTGCGCGTGGATGCCGTTGCCTCGATGCTCTACCTCGACTATTCCCGCGAGCCTGGAGAGTGGCTCCCCAACGTCCATGGGGGACGGGAACACCTGGAGGCTGTCGAATTCCTGAAAGAGCTGAATACGGTGGTGTACCAGCAGGCCCCCGGTGTGCTCACCATGGCGGAAGAATCCACCGCCTGGCCGGGTGTATCACGCCCGGTGAGCGAGGGCGGCCTCGGCTTTTCGCTGAAGTGGAATATGGGCTGGATGAACGACACCCTCTCCTACATGCACAAGGATCCCGTCCACCGCCGCTGGCACCATGACCAACTCACCTTCGGGCTCATGTATGCCTTCAGCGAAAATTTCATGCTCCCCTTCTCTCATGACGAAGTGGTGCACATGAAGCGCTCCATGCTCGAAAAGATGCCGGGCGATGAATGGCAGCGCTTTGCCAACCTGCGACTGCTCTATACCTACCTATTTACCATGCCGGGTAAAAAGCTGCTGTTCATGGGCAACGAGTTCGCGCAGGGCCGGGAGTGGAATTTCGAAGGGCCGCTCGACTGGCATTTGCTGGAACATGAAAACCACAACGGTGTAAGGTCGCTGGTTGCCGACCTCAACCACCTTTATCGGGATTCTCCGGCGCTGCATGCCCACGACTTCGAGCCGGAGGGATTTCAGTGGCTGGACTGCGATGACGCAGACTCCTCACGACTGGTTTTCACCCGCCGCGGTGGTGGCCAAGAGTGGGTGGTGGCGCTCAACTTTACGCCCGTGCTGCATAGCGGCTATCGCCTGGGGGTCCCGGTCTCCGGGCAATGGGAGATCATCTTCAATTCCGATTCCCGGTTCTACGGCGGCAGCAACGCCGGCCCTTCCGGCCCCATCACCAGCAGGCCTGTGCCCGCCATGGGCAAAGAGCACTCCATCGAGATTGCTCTTCCACCGCTGGCCGGTGTAATCCTGAGGAAAGTCCCTGAAGAGCCGCCCCCGGCGCGCTAAATCCTTGATGAACATCGCCGCGGGGGCGCGGTCGTCTACCAGTTCTGTGCCTCCGCTGGACCGGTAGGAGGGCCGCCCTCGGCGCGATGCCCTTCGTGACGAACATCGCCGCGGGGGCGCGCCTCCT
>NZ_FMWD01000003.1:0-138482 GCF_900102855.1 Thiohalomonas denitrificans | reverse complement strand
CCGGTAGGAGGGCCGCCCTCGGCGCGATGCCCTTCGTGACGAACATCGCCGCGGGGGCGCGCCTCCTACCAGGTCTGTGCCTCCGCGGTTCCGGTAGGAGGGCCTCCCCGGCGCGATGCCCTTCTTGACGCCATTTGCCGCGGGGGCGCGTCACCTACCTGGTGCTACTGCCTCCGTCCTCACCTACTCGCAGATCTCCTTGTAGGCATTGATCAGGCCGTTGGTGGAGGGGTCATGGTTCTCCACCGGCCCTTCGGCAGTCAACTCCGGCAAGATGGCCTTGGCGAGCTGCTTGCCGAGCTCCACACCCCACTGGTCGAAGGAATTCACGCGCCAGATAATCCCCTGAACGAAAATCTTGTGCTCGTAAAGGGCGATCAGCGAGCCCAGGGAGCGGGGCGTGATCTGCTTCAGGAGGATGGAGTTGGTGGGCCGGTTGCCCGGAAAGACCTTGTGCGGCAGCAGCTTCTCCAGGGCTTCACCGGAGACGCCTTCGGCCTCGAGTTCCTCCCGCGCCTCGGCCTCTGTCTTGCCCTTCATCAGCGCTTCGGTCTGGGCAAAAAAGTTGGCCATCAGCTTGTGATGATGGTCGGTAATCGGATTATGACTGAGGGCCGGGGCGATGAAGTCACAAGGTATCAGCTTCGTTCCCTGATGGATCAGCTGATAGAATGCATGCTGTCCATTGGTGCCGGGTTCACCCCAGATCACCGGGCCGGTGGAGTAGTCGACAGCCTGCCCGTCGCGATCGATACGCTTGCCGTTGCTCTCCATATCACCCTGCTGGAAATAGGCCGGAAAGCGGCTCATATACTGATCGTACGGGAGAATGGCATGAGTCTCCGCACCGAAGAAGTTGTTATACCAGATGCCGAGCAGTGCCAGGGTTACCGGCAGATTTTTCTCCAGCGGGGTGCTGTGAAAGTGCAGGTCCATGGCATGGGCCCCCTCGAGCAGCTGCTCGAAACGGTCCATGCCGATGAACAGGGCAATGGGCAGGCCAATGGCCGACCAAAGCGAATAACGGCCTCCCACCCAATCCCAGAATTCGAACATGTTGGCTGTGTTGATACCGAATTCGGAGACCTTCTCGGCATTGGTGGAGACGGCCACAAAGTGCTTGCCCACGGCAGCCTTGTCGCCCAGCTTGCCGATTAGCCAGCGGCGCGCGGTCTGGGCGTTGGTGAGGGTCTCCTGCGTGGTGAAGGTCTTGGAGGCAATGATGAACAGGGTCGTTTCCGGATCGACCCGTTTCAGAACCTCCGCGATATGCGTAGCGTCGATGTTCGAGACGAAGTGTGTACTCAGCCCCTCCTTGCCGTAGGGCTTCAGCGCCTCACAAACCATCAGCGGTCCGAGATCGGAGCCACCAATGCCAATGTTGACGATATCCGTGATGGGCTTGCCGGTATATCCACGCCACTGTCCGTTTCGGACCGACTCGGTAAAGCGCCGCATTCGTTCGAGTACGGCTTCCACGCCGGGCATCACATCCTCACCCCCGATGCGGATGGGCTTACCGCTGCGATTGCGCAGTGCCACGTGCAAAACCGCACGCTCTTCGGTGAAGTTGATTTTCTCGCCGCGGAACATCCGATCGGCCCAGCCGGTGACATCGGCTTCCTCGGCCAGTTGCCGGAGGAGCATCATGGTCTCTCCGGTGATGCAGTTCTTCGAATAGTCGAGGAGCATGTCCTCGAACCGCAGTGAAAATTTATTGAAGCGCTGCGGATCCTGTCCGAACAGATCCCGCATGGCGATTTGCTCAAATTCACCTTGGTGGTCAATCAGGGCATTCCAGACCGTGGATGTGGTAAGCCGCGACATGTACGTACCTTCTCTTGATTTGTTATTACTGAAGGGAATCGTCGTAATCTTCGGGATCCATGCTGTTGCGCCAAACCTGGTCCTCCCGATCAAACAGACGCAGCGACTCGACCGGCCCCCAGCTACCGGCCGGGTAGGTATGGATAAAGTCGCGCTCCATGGACCAGACCTTCAGGATCGGATCGACGACCCTCCAGGCCCAACGCACCTCGTCGTAACGAAGGAACAACGAGTGGTCATCCTCGATGACGTCGAGCAGCAGACCCTCATAGGCATCCAGCTTGACCTCCTCCTCGCCCGCATAGGTCGCATCCATTGAAATGGTGCGGGTATTCATTTCCAGGCCCGGAACCTTCACCAGCAGTTCGGCTCGCAGGCACTCGTCCGGCTGGATGCCGAGCAGAATCCAGTTGGGCCGCAGCCGTTCGATAGGCGTATTGCGAAACAGCAGTTGCGGCGGATGCTTGAAACGGATGGCGATCATCGACATGGATTTGGCCATGCGCTTTCCGGTACGGACATAGAACGGCACATTGCGCCAGCGCCAGTTGTCGAGATAGAGCTTCACGGCCGCGAAGGTTTCGGTCGTGCTGTTGGAAGGGACGCCCTTCTCCTCCAGATAACCACCCACCTGTTCACCGTCGACCCTGCCGCGCTTGTACTGGGCCCTGAAAGCGTGGGCATGAACGGCGCTGCGGGGAATCGGCCGAATCGACTTCAGCACCTTTACCTTTTCATCGCGCAGCGATTCCGCATCCATATTGGCGGGCGGTTCCATGGCGACCAGGGTGAGCATCTGCAGAAGATGGCTCTGCAGCATGTCCCGCAGTGCACCTGACGTGTCGTAGTAATCGGCACGGCCCTGAATGCCCTGTGCCTCCGAGTGCGTGATCTGAACGTGATCGATATAGTTGCGATTCCAGAGCGGCTCCATCATCAGGTTGGCAAACCGGAACACCAGCACGTTCTGGACCATCGCCTTGCCCAGATAGTGATCGATACGAAACAGCTGCTCCTCATGGAAGTTCCTGTGGAGTTGCTCTTCGAGGATTTGGGCGCTCTCCAGGTCATAGCCGAACGGCTTTTCGATAACCAGACGCCGCCAGCCAGTTTCCTCTTTATTGAGCCCCACATCCGCCAGGTGCTGGGCGACCAGCCCGAATTCCGCCGGCCGTATCGCCATGTAGAAGACCAGGTTGTCCGGACAGTGAATGTCCTCGAACAGGGCTTTGCGCAACCTGGTGTAAGCCTGCGCATCGGAGAGATCGCCCTGGAAAAAGTGCAGACGGCTGCTGAAACGCTCGAAGATCCCGGGTTGAAGTCCCAGTCGCGCCCGGGGCTTGAGGATTGTGCTTACCTCCTTGCGCCACTCGTCGGAACTCCATTCGCGTCGACCAAACCCGACGATGGCCATTTCCTCCGGAAGGTGTCCCGCCTCCTCCAGGTGGTAAAGGGCCGGCAGCAGTTTGTTCTGGGCCAGATTGCCGGTGGCCCCGAAGATCACGAAGGTGCACGGTTCGTTCAACGGAAAGAAACTCCTTATCGACAGATTGAAACCACTGAGCACACACAGGAAACCAACCTCCCTTGCAAGTGCTCTTGGTGAATACCCACACCAGCGAGTATCCGGAATTCAGCGGTAAACGGTGGTTTCAGCAGTTTTCGGTTAACGCTTGGTTATCACATGACCGCCGAAGGCGTTGCGCATCACCGACAGCAGCCTGGCCGGATATCCCTCCTGGTCCTGGCTGGCGAAGCGCATCTGCAGGGCCAACGTCATAACCGGTGCCGGAACACCCTGTTCCACCGCCTCGATGGCCGTCCAGCGCCCCTCGCCGGAGTCGGACACCACCGGCTGAATCGCCTCCAGCGACTGATCCCGGGCAAGCGCATCCGCGGTCAGGTCGAGTAACCAGCTCTGCACCACGGAACCGTGGCGCCACACCTCGGAAACCTGCGCCAAGTCGATCCCGAACTCATCCCGGGAGCGCAGCAGAGCCAAGCCCTCGGCCAGGGCCTGCATCATTCCATATTCAATGCCGTTATGAATCATCTTCGTGTAGTGACCTGCACCGACCGGCCCCACGTGGGCCCAGCCGCGATCGGGCGCAGGCGCCAGCGCCTTCAGTGCCGGCTCGATGAGCTCCACATAGCGTTTTTCGCCGCCTACCATCAGGCAGTAGCCGTTTTCGAGACCCCAGATACCACCGGAGGTTCCGGCATCAACAAAACCGATCGAGCGCTCTTCCAGCCACTCGCCGCGGCGCCGGGTGTCGTGGAAATTGGAGTTTGCCCCATCGACGATGAGATCACCGGGCTCCAACCGCTCGGCAACCTGGCGGAGGTGATCCTCGGTGGGTGCCCCAGCCGGCAGCATCAGCCAGACGACGCGCGGCGGCGAGAGATGACCGATGGCCTTGGCCACCGAATCGGCTGCGGTGATATTCTCCTCTTCCCGGGCGAGTTCATGGGCCACCTCGGGTGATCGGTTGTAACCGATCACCTTGATGTCCCGCCCCGCCAGGCGACGTGCCATATTGGCTCCCATTCTGCCCAAACCAATGATCGCAATGCGCATGCGCCGCTCCCCTGCTAGACTTTGTGACCCGATTAGCTCGAATATTCAACCCGCCGCCAAGGTCCGAGAACGCAAAGGACCCGCGGTTTGTGGATTACGCGGAGCAGCCGACGCGATACCTGCAGCGCACCCGCTCCCCGTCGAAGGCGGTTTCCTTGTTGTACTTTGCGCCTTTGCGGTGAAACTTTCAGATTTACGTAGACTGTAGCTGCCCAGACGCAAGATTGCATGGGCTCGACCGCCGTGGAAAGGGCCGGATTCCGGCAACAAGAACAACAAATTATGAAGATTCTTTTTGCAACCAGCGAAGTCCATCCCCTGGTCAAGACCGGTGGTCTGGGCGATGTCAGTGCCAGCCTTCCGGCCGCGCTCCACCGCCTGGGACACGATGTCAAACTAGTACTGCCGGCGTATCGTCGGGTACTGGACCGGGTGGGGAGTGTGAAGATTGTCGCGCGTATCGGTCTGCCGGGAATACCGGAGCCGGGGCGGATCATGGCGACGCAGATGCCCGGGAGCGGTGTTCCCCTGTGGCTGGTCGATGCCCCGAGTCTCTATGATCGGGCAGGCGGGCCCTATACCGATCCTGCGGGACACGACTGGCCGGACAACGCCCTGCGGTTCGCAAGTTTTGCACGCGCCGTGGTCGAACTGGCAACCGATCGCGCCAACCAGGACTGGAAGGCGGACGTGGTGCACTGCAACGACTGGCAAACCGGACTGGTGTCCGCACTGCTCTCCCGTGAGTCCAGCCATCCGGCAACCGTTTTTACCATTCACAACATGGCATACCAGGGGGTCTTCCCCCCCGAGACGTTCGATGCCCTGCATCTTCCGAAGGACCTCTGGTCGCCGGAGGGACTGGAGTTCTATGGCGATCTCTCTTTCATCAAAGGCGGTATCGCCTATGCCGATCGCATTACGACGGTCAGCCCCACCTATGCAAAAGAGATCCAGCAGCCCGAATTCGGCTATGGATTGGAGGGCCTGCTCAGTCACCGTGCTGAACACTTGACCGGAATCCTCAACGGGGTGGATTACCAAACCTGGGATCCAGCCCATGATCCCCTTATTCCCCACCACTACACACCGGAGGCGCTGGAGGGAAAGTCCGCCAACAAGCGGGCCCTGCAGCAGCGACTCGGACTGCCTGAACGTCCCGAGGTCCCGCTGCTGGGAGTGATAGGCCGACTGGTGGACCAGAAGGGAATCGATCTCATCGTCGATGCACTTCCCGAGCTCTTGAAACGGGAGGTGCAAGTAATCGTACTCGGTACCGGCGACAAAAAGCTGGAAACACTCCTGCAGGCGGCTGCGGATCGGCACGGCGAACAATTGGGAGTGCACATCGGATATGACGAAACCCTGGCCCACTGGGTCGAGGCGGGGACAGACATTTTTCTAATGCCATCCCGTTTCGAACCCTGTGGCCTCAATCAGATTTACAGTCTGCGCTACGGGACACTGCCGGTCGTTCGCGGTACCGGCGGATTGGCCGATACCGTCATCGATGCCAACCAGGAGAACCTGCAGCAGAAGAGCGCCACCGGCTTCGTCTTTCAACAGGCCACCACCGACGCACTGGTATCGGCTCTGGGGCGGGCTCTGCAGCTGTTCCGCGACCGGACGTCCTGGGAACAGATGATGCGCACGGCAATGGCAGAGGATTTGAGTTGGGAGCGCAGCGCAGCACGCTATATCGCCCTCTACGAAGCCGCTGCTACCAAAAACCCGAACCAGGCTTCGAGGTACCCGGCCGTTGCGCCGCTGTAAGCGCGACCCGGCCGCTGCCCGGACCCAAAACCCAGAAATTACGACGGCCCCAGCAGTCGTAAATGCATGTGAACACATGAACGGTATCAATCGCTTACACCCTTGGCTCCAGGGTGTACTGCTCTGTTCAAACGGGGATCGAACAGGCATTTCTGTCCGATTCACGGTATAATGGCCGGCTTTTGGGCTGAGCGCCCATCCGATCGCTTGCACGAGGAAAACGGTTAATGGCTGGCATGAGCGACAAGCAATTACGCGCCCGTGTACGACTCTTCGGAGACCTTCTGGGCAAGGTGCTCCAGGAGCAGGCCGGTAGCGAGGTACTCGAGGCTGTCGAAACGCTGCGACGCGGCTACATCAGCTTGCGAAAAAGCAACAACGGGCGCAAACGTCAGCAACTGACGCGACTTATCGAAGCTTTGGATGCCGAGACAGCCGTGCACGTCGTGCGCGCCTTCAGTCTCTATTTCAGTCTCGTCAATATTGCAGAAGAGGCCTTTCAGCACCGTGAGCGGCGCCGCCAGGTGCGGACCGGCGGACCACTCTGGACCGGCTCGTTCGATCGGGTACTGCGCGAGTACTACAGCCAGGGGATAGAACCGGCACAGGTTCAGAAGGTACTCGATCGGCTCGTCTACAGCCCGGTATTCACTGCTCACCCGACCGAGGCCAAGCGGCGTACGGTAATGGAAAACCTGCGGCGGGCCTTCGTAATCAGCGAACAGCTGAACGATCCGCGCCTCGGCAAGGAGGAGCGGCTGAACATCACCCGCCAACTGGAGGCGGAAATCCAGATCCTCTGGAAGACGGACGAAGTCCGCACCCAGAAACCCCAGGTGCGCGACGAGATCAAGAACGGCCTGTTCTATTTCCGCGAGAGCCTGTTCGACGCCGTACCGGAAGTCTACCGCAACATGGAAAAGGCCATTCGTCGTACCTACGGCCCGGACTCCGGCATTAAAGTCCCCGATTTCCTGCAGTTCGGATCCTGGATTGGTGGCGATCGCGACGGCAACCCCAACGTCAAGCCGGAAACTACCGCGATGGCCGTGCGACTGCACCAGCGGGAAATCCTGCGGGAATACCTCCGTCTGGTTACCGAACTCTCGCATGTTCTGACCCAGTCGCGACTGCTCTGCGAACCCAACGAGGCCTTCCTCGAAGGGCTGGCCCGGGACGAGCAGGAGCACCCGGCGTTCGGCACCAAATCAGACCGGTTCCTGTACGAGCCGTACCGCCGCAAGCTCTACATCATGCGCTTCCGGCTCTATCAGAACCTCCACAATGTGGAGGCACGCATGGAGGATCCGGAGGCGCCGGTCTCCGAGCACGCCTACCCCTCCGAACGGGAGTTCATCGCGGACCTGAATCAAATCCACGATTCGCTGCGCAGTCACGGCGATGAGGTGGTGGCCAACGCCCAGCTGAAGGACGTCATCCACCTGGCAAAAACCTTCGGCTTCTACCTCATGCACCTGGACGTACGCCAGGAGTCGACCCGTCACTCCAAAGCGGTCGCCGACCTGTTGTCGAAGCAGATGCAGCCGGTGGATTATGCCAGCTTGAGCGAATCCGAACGCCTGGAGCTGCTCGCCGATCTCGTCAGCCGGGAAAACCGGCTGCCGCTGCCCGAGAGTATTGCGGAGGAGACGACCGAGACTCTGGAAGTGTTCCGCGTGATGGCACAGATGCGCGAAGAGGTAAGTCCGGACGCGTTCGGTACCTACGTCATCTCCATGACCCATGCCGCCAGCCACGTGCTCGAAGTGATGTTCCTGGCTAGCCTGGCCGGGCTGGCCGGGCGGACCGAAGAGGGGTGGTTCTGTAATCTCCGAATCTCGCCACTGTTCGAGACCATCGAGGATCTGGAGCATATCGAGCCGGTCATGCGCAACCTGCTTTCGATTCCGGGTTACCGCGAGCTGTTAAAGGCCTCGGGGGAACTCCAGGAAGTGATGCTGGGCTATTCCGATTCCTGCAAGGATGGCGGTATTCTCGCCTCCGCCTGGAACCTCTATCAGGCCCAGCAGCAGGTCACGGCCCTGGCCGGTGAATTCGGGGTCGAATGCCGTCTGTTCCATGGCCGCGGCGGTACCGTCGGGCGCGGCGGCGGCCCCACCCACGAGGCCATTCTCGCCCAGCCGGCCGGCACCGTTCACGGGCAGATCAAGTTCACCGAACAGGGCGAAGTGCTGTCGAACAAGTACAGCAACAGCGAAACCGCGGTCTATGAACTGACCATGGGTGTAACCGGACTCTTCAAGGCGAGTCGCTGCATTATCGAACCACCGAAGCCCGATGCACCCGAGTACCATCAGGTGATGCAGGAACTCTCCCGCGCGGGCGAGGATGCCTTCCGGGATCTGACCGACCGAACCGAGGGTTTCCTGGACTATTTCTATGAGGTCTCGCCGGTGAGCGAAATCGGGTTACTGAAAATCGGTTCCCGTCCCTCACATCGAAGCAAGCAGGACCGCTCCAAGGACTCCATTCGTGCCATCCCCTGGGTGTTCGGCTGGGCCCAGTCCCGGCATACCCTGCCTGCCTGGTTTGGTATCGGCACGGCCCTCGGAAACTGGCTCGGGAATGACCCGGAAAGGATGCGACAGCTGCGCCACATGTACCAGGAGTGGCCATTCTTCCGTGCCCTGCTGTCCAATAGCCAGATGTCGCTATTCAAGGCGGATATGGGAATCGCCGGTGAATACCTGGATCTGGCCCAGCATCCCGAGAGCGCCCGGAGTATCTACGAGCGGATCCGCGGTGAATACGATCGGACCCTCAAACGGGTACTGTCGGTGGCCGAGTTGAAAGAGCTGTTGGGCGAAACCCCGACACTGCAACTCTCTCTCTCCCGTCGGAATCCCTACCTGGACCCGCTGAACCACATCCAGATAACCATGCTCAAGCGCTACCGCAACGAGGCGTTGAGCGAGGAAGAGCGCGAAGCCTGGCTGGATCCACTGCTCCGGTCCATCAATGCCATCGCCACCGGCATGCGCAATACCGGCTGAACAGGTATCCGCAGCAGGGATGCTGCTTCCCACCGGCTCTCGCTGGCAACTCTCGCGCACACAGCTATAGTCTCTCGTTAACCCGATGACATCGAGAGGCATGGCATGCGACTAGAAGCGGTACGCGCCCTCGCCCGGGAGAGCGGGATAGTGGCGGATAACATGCGCAAGGCAGAGTTGGTGCAAACCCTGCAGCGGACGGAAGGGCATGCCGAGTGCTTCGGTCTACCCGGTAAGGGGGTCTGTCGTGAATGGGACTGCTTGTGGCGCGAGGATTGCCTGCCGGCGCGATGCGAAGGGTCGGAGCAGTACTTTTCCGGCTGAAGAGGGGGAAAGGCCGGGGCCCGAGTTCAGGCGGCCTGGACAGGGATGGTGTTGGCGCAACGCGTGACGCTATTGTTTTCGTCCAGATAGACCAGCTTTGGCTTGTAATTCGCCAGTTCCTGCTGATTGAGACCGACATAGGCGCAGATGATGACGATATCCCCGGGTGATGCCTTGTGGGCAGCGGCCCCATTGACGGAGATCACCCCCGAGCCGTCTTCGGCACGGATGGCATAGGTAGTGAACCGTTCACCATTGGTCACGTTGTAGAGCTCGATCTGCTCATACTCCCGGATCCCCGACAGTTCGAGCAGTTTTCCATCAATCGCGCAGGAGCCCTCATATTCGAGCTCGGAGTGAGTCACCCGGGCCCGATGCAACTTGGCTTTGAGCATGGTGCAAAGCATGGTTCAGCTCCCTACGTCACGGAAAGGGCGTAATTATGCGGTCTTCAGCCCGTATGTTCAATGTCGGACCAGTCGGACCACCACTCCGCCAAGGGCCACCCGCACTGCGCCTTGGCGGTCGCTGATTTCAGATCAGACAGTCACTATCAGATTGTCAATCAATCGCGCCCGGCCGAGCCGGGCCGCTGCCAATAGCACCAGGTCTTTTTCGTCACCACGAGGCAGCTGAAGGTCGTCGGCACGCCGCACACTGACGTATTCCGGCTCAAAGCCGGCCTCGGCCAGACGGGCCATCCCCTCTCCTTCCAGTTTCATGATATCGCGTTCCCCGGATTCGATATGTGCTGCAAGGCCCATCAACATCCGGTAGAGTGCCGGCGCCTTCTGCCGCTCGTTAGGCGAAAGGTAGCGGTTGCGAGAACTCATCGCCAGTCCGTCCGTTTCGCGGACGGTGGACACACCGACCAGCTCCACCGCCATCGAAAGGTCCTCGGCCATTCTCCGTAGCACGGCAAGCTGCTGAAAATCCTTCTCTCCGAAGATGGCCACATCCGGCTGCACGATATGGAACAGCTTCATGACCACCGTAGCTACCCCCCGAAAATGTCCCGGCCGGGAGGCACCGCACAGCTGTTCCGAGATGCCGGGCACCTCAACGAAGCTGATCCCCTCCCGGCCGCGCGGATAGATCTCCGCCTCTTCCGGCAAAAACACCACATCTGCACGCCGGCGCCGAAGCAACTCGGCATCCTCTTCGGGAGTACGAGGGTAACTGTCGAAGTCCTCCCCCTGCACGAATTGGGTCGGATTGACGAAGACACTCACCACCACCCGATCCGCTTGTTCGCGGGCCCTGTCCACCAGCACCAGATGACCTTCATGGAGATTGCCCATGGTAGGCACCAGCGCCACGCGCTCGCCCGCCCGGTGCCAGTCGGCAACCTGGCGGCGAACATCGGCAATAGCGTTCAGCGACTGCATAAGTCCTGTTTTACTCTCGAGAAAGTCAGGTAGGAACGGCAGAAGCCGCGATAAAACCCGAATCACCCTTTGCAGTTGACCTACCGCACTGCCCGGCACCCCAAGCCGCCGAAATTATCCGCGTAGGAGGGGCGGGAGCCGCAACAACCCGAGTGATCCTTTGCGCTCTTGGCGCCTTTGCGGTTTGAAACTGGTTTTTCAATTCGTCAGGCAATCCGATGTTCAGGCCCCGGAAAACGGCCCTTCTTGACCGACTCGACATAGAGGCGCAGGGCCGCCGGAACCGAACCGGCTTCTGCCAGAAAGTCCCGGGAGAAGCGTGGCCGCTTGCCCGGGGTGATCCCCAACATGTCATAGAGCACCAGCACCTGACCGTCACAGTCCACACCGGCGCCGATACCGATCACCGGAATGGAGACACTCTCCGAAAGCCGTTTGGCCACTTCCACCGGAATCAGTTCCACCACAATCAGATCCGCTCCGGCGGCCTCCATGGCCCGGGCATCCCTAACAAGGGCCTCGCCGGCCTCTCCCCGCCCCTGAATCTTGTAGCCTCCGAGCTTGTGAACGGTCTGCGGCAGAAGGCCCAAATGGGCGCAGACCGGTACACCGCGTTGGGCGAGGAAATGCACGATTTCGGTCATTTCGCCAGTGACCTCCAGCTTTACCATCTGTGCCCCGCCCTCCTGCATGAGCCGCGCGGCACTAGCGAGGGCCTGACCGGAGCTGCCGTAGCTGGCAAAAGGCATATCGGCGATCAACAGGGACTCCCGGGTCCCGTGGCTGACCGCCCGGGTGTGGTAAACCATGTCATCCAGCGTAACCGGGATGGTGCTGTCCCTCCCCTGAATCACCATTCCCAGGGAATCACCGACCAGGATGACCTCGACTCCCGCATCCTCGATCAGCCATGCGAAGCTGGCGTCGTAGGCGGTCAGCGAAACAATCTTCTCGCCCTCCTGCTTCATCTTCCGCAGGCGGCTCACGGTCACTCGGCTCATGTTAAACCATCGTTGGCATTGGATTGAAGAAATGGCGGCCGGACCGGGTGCACTGTATCTGTTCAAGAAGCAGGTGGTAATCCTCTACGCGATCGACCCAATCGATTCCGGCGGCATTGACGATCAAAAGCGGTGATGCGTCATAGTGATAGAAAAACGCTGCATACGCCTCCACTACCCGCCTCAGATACTCAGTCGTGACCTGATGTTCTCCGGGCCGTGAGCGCCGTGCAATACGCTCCCGGAGGATCTCCACCGGGGCCTGAAGGTAGATCACCAGGTCCGGTTGCGGTGCGTCCAGGGTCAGGTATTTATAGGCCTGCTCATACAGCCGCAACTCATCGGGATCGAGAGTGAGTTCGGCGAACAGCCGGTCCTTCTCCAGCATGAAATCCGCCACCCGAACCGGCTCGAAGAGGTCTGTCTGCCGCAGTTCCTGGATCTGACGAGCGCGCTGGAACAGAAAGAACATCTGGGTCGGCAGCGCCGCATTGCGCGGATCCCGGTAGAAGCGCTCGAGAAACGGATTTTCTTCCGCTCCCTCCAGCAACAGGTGGCTGCCGAAACTTTCGGCCAGGCGCCGGGCCAGCGTTGTTTTGCCAACCCCGATCGGGCCCTCGACCACGATAAACCGATGCGTATTTCCCTTCCCTTCCGACATTTCCGCGCTCCGGATAACCCGGCCAACAGGATAGCACGAGGCTTTTCAGCCCGTCCCGGCACCGGCCGATTTTGCCGGAGAGACCGCAGTTGGAAACCGCAGCCATCGGGCCGGTACAGCCTCCTTTCGCAGGTGGAGAGACATTATCGTGTCCAGCAGCTGCGCCACCCATCAGACCGCCGTCCTGCTTACGGGTATGCTGCACGGTTGTGCCATGCGCTTATCGCGCGCTATCCAGCCGCTCGAGTCCCTCCGGCGGACATCGCCGTAGCAGTTGCATGAGCGGCGTGCCGTCGGGAAGGTGTAGTCCGGGAGCGATGTCGGCCAGCGGGTAGAGTACAAAGGCACGCTCCGGCAGCCCCGGATGGGGAACGCTCAGGTGTTCGGTCGCGATCGTCGCGTCGTCATAGAGCAGCAGGTCCAGATCGAGAGTTCTCGGCCCCCAGCGAATGGTACGTACCCGCTGGTGGTGCTGCTCGATCGCCTGCAGAGCATCGAGCAGCGCCTCGGGCTCCAGCGTGGTCTCCAGTGCGGCAACGGCATTGATATAGTCCGGTTGTCCGGCCGGCCCCATCGGGGCACTGCGGTAGAGCGGCGATACCGCCACCAGGCGTGCACCGTCGATACCATCGAGACCGGCAAAAGCACGTTCAACCTGCTCCTCGGGCTCATCGAGATTGCTGCCTAGCCCCACGTAGGCGATAACGGTTCGAGACATCACTCCAAATCCGGACTATTCACCGATGCAGCAAACGGCAAAGCCGACCGGGTCCTGGCCCGGGGCCATTGCCAACACTCTCTGAAGAAGACCCGAAACCGTCGCCCTGGAGCACAGTGGTGAAAAGGAGAAAATCAGGACTGTTGCTGCTGGGTCTGTTTTGGCTTGCCGCGCCGCCGACGACGCCGCTTGCCCTTGGTACGGAACGCCCGGGTCATCGCCCCGCGCTCCTCTTCATCGGCTTCCTGGAAGCGGGTCCACCAGTCGGCGAGCTCTTCCACATCCTCTCCGCTCTCCGCTCTCAACAGGAGGAAGTCGTAGGCGGCGCGGAAACGGGGATGCCCCAGCAGGCGGAACGGCGCACCGCCCCCTCGCTTGGTCAGGCGCTCCTGCATAGCCCAGATCTCCCGCGACTGGAGCGAAAAGCGCTTGGGAAAGGCCACCCGTTCGACCTGATGGGCAACGGCCGCATCCCCCGCCATCTGTATCGCCTCGATGGGCGAACGCCCCTCTTCCCGCAGACGCGCCGCGCGTTCGCTGGCAGTATCCCAAAGCAGGGCGGCAAACAGGAAGGCGGGCGTCACCGGCCGGCCGGCAGCGATTCGCTCATCGGTATTGGTGAGGGCGCGCGCAATCAGGGTGTGGGGGAAGTGTTCCTGCTCGTGGGCAAGTGCGCCTTCGGTATCGGGAAACAATTCGCCAAACAGCCGGTAGTGGCGCATAAGCTCGTACGTTTCCACCCCGTAGCCGCTCATGAAGAGCTTCAGCACCTCATCGAACAGACGCGCCGGCGGAACGTCCCGCAAGGCCGCACCGAGTTCGATGATCGCCGCTTCGCTCGCTTCATCGATACGAAAGCCCAGCTTTGCGGCAAAACGCACGGCCCGCAGCATGCGTACCGGGTCCTCCCGATAGCGCTCCATCGGGTCGCCGATGATCCGAAGGCGGCCGGCCCTCAGATCCGCCATGCCACCGGTGTAATCCACCACCGAGAAATCAGCGATGTCGTAGTAAAGCGCATTTATCGTGAAGTCGCGCCGCCAGGCATCGTCCTCGACACTCCCATAGACGTTGTCCCGGACGATCATGCCGCCCTCGGTCCGCCCCTCCTTGGCCGAGCCGTCATGGGAAGTACGGAAGGTGGCCACCTCAATGATTTCGCGCCCGAAATGGACATGGGCCAGGCGGAAACGGCGTCCGATGAGCCGGCAGTTCCGGAACAGGTCCTTCACTTCCTCCGGGTGGGCATCCGTGGCGATGTCGAAATCCTTGGGTTCCCGGCCCAACAGCAGATCGCGTACGCCCCCTCCCACCAGAAAGCTCTGGTAGCCGGCCTTGCGCAGACGGTAAAGCACCTTCAGGGCGTTCTCGCTGATATTCGAGCGGGATATGATATGCCCGGAACGCGGAATGACTACCGGTTGCGGATCCTCGGTCGCTGTTACGTAAGGGACCGTGAGTTTTTGAATAGAACGCTTGAGCCAAGAAAACATGCGCGTATAATAGCACGCTCTTCGGGGGCGACTGTAAGGGTCGCCACGCGAATATTTGCTCCCATCGTCTAGCGGTCCAGGACGCCGGCCTCTCACGTCGGTAACAGGGGTTCGATTCCCCTTGGGAGCACCAAATCCTAGCCGCCGGCCCCGTCCGGCGGCTTTTTATTGGTGCGATTGGAAACCGCCGGCCGCGCACCGTCGTGAGATAATAGACTAGGGAGCACTTCTAATAAGTGCCCTACACACGACTCCCCGGGAGCAAACCCTGTGGCAAAGACCAATAGTGATCGGTTCGATTTCGAGAGATCCCTCGAGGAGCTGGAGCAGCTGGTCGAGCGGATGGAGCATGGCGATCTCACCCTGGAGGATTCACTAAAGGATTTCGAGCGCGGCATCGAACTGACCCGCGCCTGTCAGAAGGCGCTTCAGGAGGCGGAACAGAAGGTGCAGCAGCTGGTCGAGAAGAGCGATGGCGAACCGCTGGAGCCTTTCGAAGGCAGCGGCGAGTAGCCGCTGATGGCCGTTGAACAGCTTCTCGAGGATTACCGGGAGCGGGCCGAGAAGGTTCTGGAAAAATCATTGCCGTCTGCGAATGACCTCCCCGGGTATCTACACGAGGCGATGCGCTATGCGGCCCTTGGCGGTGGCAAGCGGGTTCGAGCGGTTCTCGTTTATGCCGCCGGACAGGCCGTCGGCACAGCGCCGGCGGAACTCGATGCCCCCGCAGCGGCCATCGAACTGATCCACGCCTACTCTCTTGTTCACGATGATCTCCCGGCCATGGATGACGATGACCTTCGCCGGGGAAAGCCCACCTGCCACAAGGCATTCGGTGAAGCCACGGCCATTCTGGTTGGCGATGCGCTGCAGTCGCTGGCCTTTGAAGTCCTCGCGGAGCAAGATTCCGTGAATGCCACCATACCTATGGCGATGATTCGTGAATTGGCCTCCGCTGCCGGATCCCGCGGCATGTGCGGCGGACAAGCCATCGATATGGAAGCGGTGGGTCAGCAGCTCACCCTGGAGCAGCTGGAGACCATGCATGCCTACAAGACCGGCGCCCTGATCCGGGCCGGCGTCCGGCTGGGGGTTCTGAGCCAGCCGACCACAGTGCCGGAAACCCTGGAGCGTCTGGACGACTACGCCCGAGCCGTCGGGCTTGCGTTTCAGATCCGTGACGATATTCTGGACGTAGTAGCCGACACGGAAACACTCGGCAAGCCCCAGGGATCGGATGCTGCACGCCGGAAACCGACCTACACGGCGCTGTTGGGCCTGGAAGGTGCCAGGGAAAAGACCAGGGCCCTGCATCGGCGGGCTCTTGATGACCTGAAACCGTTCGGGCCTTCGGCTGATCCATTGAGAGCTCTGGCCGACTATATTGTAAAACGGGCCAACTGAACCGATGTTTAGCAGCCTGTCGGACTCAACGCTAATCTACTGCGGAAAAGCCGGGTTTGGCCATATTTTCCGATTTTTTTCGTTAAATGGGCCCACTATTCGCCTCCAAAAATCGGAAAATCTGTCTCAAACCGGCTTTCCCTCGCTACGATCGGTTAAGTCCGACGGGCTGCTAATTCAGACACGCCGGGCGCCCGGGGTTACCCCGACTTGCAACCCCGCCCGGGCCGTACCATCATTAACGGTTTTCCGCACTAATACGCTCTGATGCCCGATCACAATGCCTCCGCTTCCCTCCTCGATCGGATCGATTATCCCGATCAGCTGAAGGAGTTATCTCCCCCGCAACTCAAACAGCTGGCAGAAGAGTTGCGCAGCTTCATGATCGGCTCGATCGGCCGCACCGGGGGTCATCTGTCGGCGGGCCTGGGCGCGGTTGAGCTCACGATTGCCCTCCATTACGTCTTCGATACTCCCGAAGATCGCATCGTCTGGGATGTCGGCCACCAGAGCTATCCCCACAAGATCCTGACGGGACGCCGCAAGCAGATGTCGACCTTGCGACAGCTGAACGGTCTCGCCGGTTTCCCGAAGCGCGACGAGAGCCCCTACGATACGTTTGGCGTGGGCCACTCCAGTACCTCGGTGAGTGCAGCCCTCGGGATGGCCCTCGCTGCGCAACAGCAGCATAGCGGCCGCCGGGTGGTCGCGGTGATTGGTGATGGTGCCATGACGGCCGGCATGGCGTTCGAGGCGCTCAACCATGCCGGCGACCTCGATGCCAATCTGCTCGTGGTACTCAACGACAACGAGATGTCGATTTCACCGAATGTCGGCGGCCTCTCCAATTATCTGGCGCGGATGCTGTCCGGCAAGTTCTACTCCACCATGCGCGAAGGCTCCAAAAAGGTCCTGCAGACCATGCCCTCACCCATGTGGGAGCTGGCCCGCCGCGTCGAGGAACACGCCAAGGGCATGGTGGTCCCGGGGACGCTGTTCGAGGAACTCGGATTCAACTATATCGGCCCGGTTGACGGGCACGATGTCGAGAACCTCGTGAAAACCCTCGGCAACCTGAAATCCCTGAACGGACCCCAGTTTCTTCACGTGGTCACGCGCAAGGGCAAGGGTTTCGCACCGGCCGAAGCGAACCCTTGTGCATACCATGGTGTCTCAGCCTTTGATCCGGAAACGGGCGAGATGCAGGGGAGTGGAAGCGGCCCCACCTACACACGAGTGTTCGGTGATTGGCTGTGTGACATGGCCGCCAGCGATGAAAGCCTGGTCGGCATCACACCAGCCATGAGGGAAGGTTCCGGACTGGTGGAATTCTCGGAACGGTTTCCGGAGCGTTACATTGACGTCGGCATCGCCGAGCAGCACGCGGTGACACTGGCGGGGGGCCTGGCGTGTGATGGCATCAAACCGGTGGTGGCGATCTACTCGACCTTTTTGCAGCGCGCCTATGACCAGTTGATTCATGATGTCGCCCTGCAGAACCTGCCGGTGCTGTTCGCCATCGACCGGGGTGGTCTGGTGGGAGCGGACGGTCCGACGCATTCCGGAAACTATGATCTCAGCTTCCTGCGCTGTATCCCGAACCTGATCATCATGGCAGCCAGCGATGAGAACGAATGTCGGCAGATGCTTTACACCGGCTTTATGCAGAACGGCCCGGCAGCTGTTCGTTATCCGCGTGGTACCGGGCCGGGTACCGCGGTGAACAAGACCATGGAAGCCCTCCCCCTCGGCAAGGCCGAACGGCGCCGGCAGGGCCGGAAGATCGCCATTCTGGCCTTCGGCAGCCTTGTTCAGGAGGCGCTCGCCGCGGCAGAAGTGCTCGATGCCAGCGTCTACAACATGCGTTTCATCAAACCGCTGGACACGCAGGCGCTCCTGGAGGCTGCGGGCTCCCACGATCTGCTGGTCACCGTGGAGGACAACGCGCTGATGGGCGGAGCGGGCTCCGCGATTGGCGAAAGCCTGGCCGCCCACGCAACCACAACACCACTACTGCAGCTCGGGCTGCCGGATGTCTTTATCGAACAGGGCACACGCGAACAGCTGCTCGCGGCCTGCGGCCTGGACCGCGATGGTATAATCGGCGCCATTCAGGCGCGGCTTGGCACCAGCGCTTGCCAAACGCCAGCGACCCGCGTAAATTCTTAGTGATTAAGTCAACTATCTAAAACCATGACGGCGCAATATACGCTCAAGGTGGTGACCGACTTCGCCGCAGCCCACTCATTGAGGGATTATCCGGGCGATTGTCAGCATCTGCACGGCCACAACTGGAAAGTCGAAGTGGAAGTGGCTGCACCGGCGCTTGACCGTATGGGTATGGTCGTTGATTTCAAGAGAATCAAGCAGGCAGCCCGAGAGGTAACCGAAGAGCTCGATCACCGGTATCTCAACGAGATACCACCGTTCGATGAGCTCAATCCCACTGCCGAAAACATGGCGGCCTATATCTACCGCCAGATCGGGGAACGGTTGAACGATCAACGGGTGAAGGTCTGCGCCATTACGCTTTGGGAGACGGAGCGCGCCTGCGTCCGCTATACCGAGGAAGGATGAATCTATGAACAAACCCTGTCAGCCGATTGCCGACGTCCAGAGCAGCGAGGATACCCGGCGCATTCCGATTAACAAAGTGGGCATCAAGGATATTCGCCATCCGGTGCGGATCCGCGACCGCAGCGGCGGGGAACAGCACACGATTGCCAACTTCAACATGTATGTGAACCTGCCCCACAATTTCAAGGGCACGCACATGTCCCGCTTCGTGGAGATTATCAATCGGCATGAACGGGAACTGTCGGTGGAATCCTTCAAGGACATGCTGTCGGAGATGACCGAGTTGCTAGAGGCCGAAGCGGGGCACATCGAGATGGTCTTCCCCTACTTCGTGAACAAGAAGGCGCCGATCTCGGGTGTTGAAAGCCTGATGGACTACGATGTCACCTTCATTGGCGAGGTGGCTAACGGCGAACCGAAGCTGAAGGTGAAGGTAATTGTCCCGGTCACCAGTCTCTGTCCCTGTTCCAAGAAAATCTCTGAACGGGGTGCCCATAACCAACGCTCCCACGTTACGGTTGCCGTCGAAACCCGCGGATTCGTGTGGATCGAGGACATCATCGACCTGGTCGAGTCGGAAGCCTCCTGCGAGCTCTACGGTCTGCTCAAGAGGCCGGACGAAAAGATGGTGACGGAACGCGCCTATGACAATCCGAAATTCGTGGAAGACATCGTCCGCGATATCGCCGTGCGCCTGAATGCCGACGACCGCATCGCCCAATATGTGGTGGAATCGGAAAATTTCGAATCCATCCACAACCACTCCGCCTACGCACTCATCGAGAAAGACAAGCGGCTCTAGTGGCCTGTCCGAGAACATCGTTTTTTTAGGTTGGGGTGAGCTATGCGAACCCCAACGCGATTTTGTTAGGCTTCGTTCCTCAGCGCCAACCTACATTTTGGAGCCCATAGCTGTTCTCGGACAGGCTCCTAGTGTACTGTTGCATGCTTGGCGATACTTTCAGAGCCCCCCAAAAACGTCAGGACAAGGCGCAGCGCGCAGGCAATGGTTATCCCCTTGTCAAGCGCTGCAACGCCGTCATGGCGTTTTTTGGGGGGCTCCCTCCGGGCGAGCCGCTGGCCGGCCATCTGCGGCGTTGCGTTTCTTGAAAAGGGCACACCATTCCCTGCGAAACGCGCCTTGCATCTGGCCGGCCAGCGGCTCGCTGAAAGCACCGCCAAGCATGCAACAGTACACTGGTGCCCATGCGGTGGATTACGGCGCGCCCTGTCGACATGGCAACCCGGACGGAGGGTGCATGTGCGCCTGGTCCACCCAGGGCGACTCGAAAGCCCCTCGCGGCAACTACACTGCTGATATCCCGGGACGGGCTTCGATCACCATTTCGAGCGCAACACCAGCGCCTTGCCGTCCCGTTGCATATCCAGTTGGTCAAGAAACGACATCCCGAGCAGCGTTCTGCTCGGCAGGTTTCCCTCCAGCACGACCGCAGGCACATTGCGGACCTTGATCTCCCCTACCGATATCCTGTCCAGGTTCACCCGATACGCCTTTTCACGGCCGGAAGCCGTCTCCAGCATGGCCGGACGACCATCCCGCAGGTAGTCGACCCCCAGCCGTCTGGCTTCGGTTGAATTCATCGATACCAGGGTGGCTCCGGTATCGACCATGAAGGTGATGGAGTAGCCGTTGATTGACCCGTCAATGGTATACATGCCGCCGGTATCGGGCCAGATTCGGACCTCTCGCTGTTTGGCGGCACTGAATGTTGAGCCGATATGGGTCCCGAGTGCCAATCGCTCGCGCCGGCCCTCCACCTCGACCACCGCCCCCTCGCTGTCCGCCTGGATCAATCGCACCCCTTCAGGACTGATATCACCCTCGGAAAGCACCCGGCGTTCTCCGTCAATGGTGAGCACTGCCTTACCGCTGAACAGTCCCAGCACGATAATGTTCGGACCGGCCCAGACGACCATCGCGGCGCCGAAAAGGAGCGCCGATACAGCGCTTCGCAGTGGTGAGAAACTGGCCTTCCTGCCCATGAGGCTCTCCTTACCTGATCGCAGGTGTATTCAGACTAACCAAAGCTACCGCCATGCCCGGACGATAACAAGGAAATCGCTGAGCCGGGCCTGAAGAACGGCGTTTGCACCACGGGGATCACGGGGCGCACGGGGTGAAATAGGTAGTAGAAGTTGCTTCTTGGCGTGCTTAGCCGTACTGCCCTTGATTTAGACCGCGAGCCGTACCCCCCCTGCTGCACAGGCCCAAATCAACGACGAATGGTAACCACGGGCAAAACAGGTTATCCGATCTTTTTCTCCCGGTGCGCCCCATGTTCCTCGTGGTTAGAAATCCAAAAGGGGTCTGAATCGTTAAGTTCTTCAGGAGGCTCAGCCCAGAATCCGCGCCGCGCCTTGCAAGAGAAACCAGGCGGGGACTGCTGCCAGGATATCGTCGATCATGATTCCGAACCCGCCGCTCACGCGACGATCCACCCAGCCGATAGGCCAGGGTTTTACGATATCGAAAAAACGAAACAAGACAAAGCCGATAAGCGGCCACTGCCAGCCGGCAGGTGCGGCGGTCATCGTCAGCAAGTAGCCGGCGAATTCATCCCATACGATGGCCGGGTGATCGTGCACACCCAGCACCTTCGCCGCATGGGTGCAGAGGCTTATACCAATGACGAAGACCAGCGCCATAATCAGCAGGTAGGCACCCACTCCGAGCGGTTCCAGCACGAGGTAAAGCGGTATCGCCGCCAGGGTTCCCACCGTTCCCGGAGCCGCCGGTGACAACCCGCTGCCGAATCCGAAGGCGAGCAGGCAGCGCGGGTCTCTCCAGACCTCACGGGGGCTGCGCTCTTCCGGCTCAGTGATCGCCGTCATCTCTTCCATTATCAGTGCCCTTGAAGTGGTCATAGCCGGATCCGTCACAGGCGTAGATACGACCATCGGGACCGATCAACCTCAGACCCGATTCCGATTCAATCCGGCCGATGCGGGTGATGGGACACTCCAGCCCCTCCGCCAGCGACTGGAGGCGTGGTTCATGGTCGGCAGCTACGGTAAAGCAGAGTTCATAATCGTCACCGGCGCTGAGGGCCAGATTGATGCCGTCCGGCTCCGGCAAGGTTCGCAACAGGACTTCCGAGCGTGGCAGACAGCCGATTTCGATACGTCCACCGACACCGCTTTGCGACAGGATATGGCCCAGGTCCGACAGGATCCCATCGGAGACATCGATGGCCGCACTGGCGACTCCACGCAGAGCCCGGCCAGTTCTGAGTCGGGCTTCGGGATAATCCAGCCGATTGCGCAGGAAATCCCCATCCGGAGCGGCAATATCGAGCCGTCCCTGTACCACGCCCAGGCCGGCACCGGCATCCCCGAGAGTGCCCGTGACGTAAATCCCGTCTCCGGGACGGGCACCACTACGGCGAAGCGCCTCCCCTGCAGGGACAAAACCGTGCGCCTGAACCACGGCACACAGCGGCCCCCGAACCGTATCTCCCCCCACCAGTGCCACCCCGAAACGCTCGGCCAGGCTGAAAAATCCGTCCGCGAAGTGACTGGCGAAGGTTTCATCGGGATGAGGAAGGCTGAGGAAGAGCGTGGCCCAGGCCGGGTCCGCGCCCATTGCGGCCAGATCGCTCAGGTTGACCGCCAGCGCCTTGTGACCGATGGCCTTCGGATCGGTATCTTCCGGGAAATGAATGCCGGCGTGCAACCCGTCAATGGCCACGGCCAACTCCATACCGGCCGGGACACTCAGCAGCGCTGCATCATCGCCGATCCCCAGCGATACATCGGCCCGGGCGGCCGCCCGGGCGGCGAAAACACGATCAATCAGCTGAAATTCCGATAACGCCATCTTGTGGATACCTCTGCAGAAGGCGCGCCCTCGCGATGATTTTTATCACGACCGCCATCGCGCCGGGGCGGCCCTCCTACCGACAGAGCGGAGGCAATACCTGGCAAGAGGCGCGCCCCGCGGCTCGCTACGCCCCAGGCGAAGCGCACGAATCGACTTCAGCGCTTGCGGGCCGCTTCCACTTCGGTTTTGCGCAGCGTCCGCGATACCTTGTCGAGAATGCCGTTCACGTAGCGGTGGCCCTGTTCCCCCCCGAAGATCTTGGCCAGCTCCACCGCTTCATTGATGACAACACGATAGGGAATGTCGATACGAAACTTCAGTTCATAGACACCGGTGCTCAGGATGGCACGTTCCACCGGGTCGACTTGACTGATCGGCCGGTCCAGGCAAGGGTCGATCGCCTTGTTCAACTCGTCGAGCCGAGCCGGAATCTGATGCAGCAACTCCGAGAAATAATCGAGATCGCAGCCCTCCATATCCTGCTCCGCGAGGAAGTCGGCCTCAATGTCAGCAAGGTCCTGGCCCCCTACCTGCCATTGATAGAGGGCCTGAATAGCACGCTGTCGGGCGCAGCTGCGGGCGCGACTCATAATAGGTTGCGACCTCCTCAGGCGTCGAGTTTGGGGAGCAAATTGACCATCTCGATGGCGGACATGGCGGCCTCGGCTCCCTTGTTGCCGGCTTTGGTCCCGGCGCGTTCGATGGCCTGTTCAATACTGTCGACGGTCAGCACGCCAAATGCCATGGGGATTCCGCTATCCAGGGAGACCTGGGCGAGTCCCTTGGTGCATTCCGAAGCGACATATTCAAAGTGTGGAGTACCGCCGCGAATCACTGCCCCCAGTGCGATGATGGCATCGTAGCGACCGGCGGCAACCATGCGTTTGGCGGCCAGCGGCATCTCGAAGGCGCCCGGAACCCGAACGACCTCGATGTGCTGTTCGGCACCGCCGTGGCGTTTGATGGTGTCCACCGCACCGTCCAGGAGGCTTTCCACTACAAAACTATTGAAGCGGCTGACGACGATACCGAATTTGGCACCGCTGACGGTCAGCTCCCCCTCAAAACTCTTGATCCCAGCCATGACTTTTTTCCTGTAATTTTGGTTACTAGCGCATTCTGATAGAAACCACAGAGAACACGGAGAAAACCGTTCGACTACAAGGCCTGATGGACCCCGATATAGTTCGAGCCCATCGATACCTCGTCAGTCGTCGACGTACTCCACCACTTCCAGCCCGAAGCCGGACAGCGCATGCATCTTCTTCGGTGCCGAGAGCACCCGCATTTTCTTCACACCGAGGTCCAGCAGAATTTGTGCGCCGATGCCGTAGGTCCGCAGGTCTTCGACCTTGTCCTGCCTGGGAAGCGTGACCCCCTCATCCTGCACCTGATAGTCGCGGATGTGACGAATCAAGGTGTCCGCATCCTCGTGCTGACGGAGAATGATGGCAACCCCGCTGCCCTCGTTGGCAATGCGGCACAGGGCGTCACGCAGCGGCCAACCGCAGTCACCGCGCTGATTAGCAAACAGGTCACACAGGGTATGTTCCAGATGCACCCGAACCAGGGTCGGTTCACCCTCGGTTACCTCCCCCTTCACCAGGGCGAGGTGCAACTCCCGTTCAATCAGATCCCGATAGGCGACGAGCCGGAATTCGCCACATTCGGTGGGCATGGTGCACTCGGCCACCCGCTCGACACTGGGTTCGTTGTGCAGGCGATAGTGGATAAGATCCGCAACCGTACCAATCTTCAGGTTGTGCTCTTCAGCAAATTTTTCCAGGTCCGGACGGCGCGCCATGGTGCCATCCTCATTGAGGATCTCGACAATCACCGACGAGGGCTCCAGTCCCGCCAGCCGGGCCATGTCGCAACCCGCTTCCGTATGCCCGGCACGGGTCAGTACCCCGCCCGACTGAGCCATCAGCGGAAAGATGTGTCCCGGCTGTACGATGTCGTCAGGCCCGGCATTGGGCGCCGCTGCCGTGCGAACCGTATGTGCCCGGTCGTAGGCGGAGATGCCGGTGGTCACCCCTTTGGCCGCCTCGATGGAGAGCGTGAAGTTGGTGCCGTGCTTGTCGTTGGTGTTAGTCACCATCAGCGGCAGGTGCAGCTGTTCACAGCGCTCCCGCGTCAGGGTCATGCAGATTAATCCGCGCCCGTAACGGGCCATAAAATTGATGTCATCGGGACGGACCATCGTGGAGGCCATCATCAGGTCCCCCTCGTTTTCCCGATCTTCATCATCCATCAGGATAACCATCTTGCCCAGACGGATATCCTCGATAATCTCTTCGATGGTATTCAGTGCCATATCAATGGTTCGCTATCTCTTCAAAAAACCGTTTTCGGCGAGAAAAGCCTCCGAAATCCCCGCCCCATTCGGCTCTGCAGCCCTGTCGCCAAGGATCAGGCGTTCAAGGTAACGGGCAATGATGTCGACTTCCAGATTTACGCGACGCCCCGCCCGGAACTCACCCATGGTGGTCTCCTGCAGCGTATGCGGGACGATGTTAAGCTCAAAAATCGCCCCTTTCACTTCATTAACCGTCAGACTGATGCCGTCGACGCTGATGGATCCTTTTTTGGCGATGTAGCGCGCCAGCTCGGCGGGCGCCTCGATCCTGAACTGCTCCGAACGCCCCGCCGGGTGACGCTCCAGTACCCGGCCCACCCCGTCCACATGACCGGAGACCAGATGACCACCCAGGCGGGTGGTGGGAGTAAGCGCCTTTTCCAGATTCACCCGGCTGCCGGCCTTGAGATCGCCGAAGCCGGTTTTTGACAGCGTCTCGCCCGAGACATCCGCCCAGAAGCCATCCCCGGGCAGTTCAACCGCCGTCAGGCAGACACCATTCACGGCGATACTGTCGCCCAACTGTACATCCGTCAGGTCAAGCTTACCGGTACGGACATACGCCCGTACATCATCCTGTTTTGGTTCAAGTGCGGCGATCTCGCCAATGGATTCGATAATTCCGGTAAACATGGCTTCCAGTTCTCCTGCCTGACTATACCGTCGCTTTGACGACCGGCCGGGCGGTGATCCGCCAATCCCGACCCACCGCCCGAATGTCGTCGATTTCGAGGTCGAGGGTATCGGCCATCGCATCCAGCCCGGGCAGCCGAAACAGACCGCGGGCACTGTCCCCCATCAGGCGGGGCGCCATGTAAACGACCAATTCATCGATGAATCCGGCCCTGAGCATCGCACCGCTCAGAATGGCTCCGGTCTCCAGTAGAACCTCATTAATTTCCCGTTCGGCGAGCAGCCGAAGCATGGCTGGCAGATCGATCCGGTCAGGCCCGTCAGGAAGTGCCACCACTTCGGCCCCCCTGGCTTCCAGGCGCTCCCACGCATCGTCGGGGCTGGCAGCCGTTACCACCAGCGTTTTCCCGGGCAGCGTCAACATCTTTGCCGTTTCCGGCATGGAGAGCCGGGGATCCAGTACAACCCGAAGCGGCTGGCGCTCCTGCCCTTCGAGCCGGACGTTCAGCGAAGGATCATCGGAAAGCACCGTTCCAATGCCGGAGACAACCGCAGAACTGCGGGCACGAAGCCGTTGAACATCCCTGCGGGCAGCCTCGCCGGTGATCCATAGACTTTCGCCGGAGGCCATGGCCGTACGCCCGTCCAGACTCATCGCCAGTTTGCCGCGTACGAAGGGACGGCCATTGCGCATACGCATAACGAAACCGGGATTCAGCGCCTCGGCCTGTGGCTGCATCAGACCAACCGCAACGTCGACACCCTGCCCGTGCAGTCTCTCGAGCCCTTCGCCGGCGACTCTCGGGTTCGGATCCTGCATTGCGCTCACCACGCGAGAGACACCCGCTTCGATCAAGGCATCGCTACAAGGACCGGTCTTTCCATGGTGACTGCAGGGTTCCAGTGTCACGTAGGCAGTAGCGCCCCGGGCGGCTTCGCCGGCACTGCGAAGCGCCACCACTTCGGCATGGGGGCCCCCGGCGATTTCATGCCAGCCCTCGCCCACCACTCTGCCGTCCCGCACCAGCACACATCCAACCCGGGGGTTGGGATCGGTCGTACACAGCCCACGCCCGGCGAGTTCGATCGCACGTGCCATATGACGGTGGTCGTCGGTCGTAAATACAGACATCACTTTTTCTTTTTGGGCGACTCGCCATCGAGCAGAGTGAGTTGACTGCGGCGCGCCTCTGACGAAGGTTCGTTCTGCAGCCGCTCAATCTCCTCCCGGAAGGCATTGACGTCCTGAAAACTGCGGTACACGGAAGCGAAACGGACATAGGCCACTTCATCCATTTCCCGCAACTCGTTCATTACCCACTCTCCCACTTTGGGAGAGGCGACTTCGCGCTCACCGGTGGCCCGGATACGATGCTTGATCCGGTTCAGCGCTCCTTCGATGGCCTCGGTGTCCACCGGCCGCTTCTCCAGGGAACGCTGCAGGCCCAGGCGCAGTTTGCTTTCACTGAAGGGCTCGCGGGTACCGTCCTGCTTGACGATGCGGGGCATCACCAATTCAGCAGTCTCGAAGGTAGTGAACCGCTCTCCGCAGGTGATGCACTCGCGCCGGCGACGAACGGAATCCCCTTCATTCGCCAGCCGCGAATCGATCACCCTGGTGTCGGGCTCAGTGCAGAACGGACAGCGCATGACGACAGTTTCCAGTGGCTAGTGGCTAGGATCGAGGCCCGGCTCTCTATCGCTGGTAGACAGGGAAGCGTTTGCAGAGATCCAGAACCTTCTGTCTGGTCTCGGCAATAACGGCCTCACTGCCCCGACCTTCAATGACATCGCACATCCATCCGGCCAGCTCGCGGCATTCGGCTTCCTTGAAGCCGCGGGTGGTAGAGGCCGCTGTACCGAGTCGTATACCGGAGGTGACAAAGGGTGACTGCGGGTCATTGGGAACGGCATTCTTGTTCACCGTGATATTGGCGGCGCCCAACCAGGCATCCGCGTCCTTACCGGTCAACTCCTGCTTGATAAGGCTTACCAGGAACAGGTGATTGTCGGTGCCGCCCGAGACCACATCGAACCCACGTTCCATGAAGACCTCTGCCATGACGCGGGCATTCTTCACCACCTGCTCCTGATAGGCCTTGAAGTCATCCTGGAGGGCTTCCTTGAACGCCACGGCTTTGCCGGCGATGACGTGCATCAGCGGGCCACCCTGGGTGCCGGGGAAGACCAGCGAGTTCAGCTTTTTCTCGATGTCCGGATTGGACTTGGCGAGAATGATACCGCCGCGCGGTCCACGCAGGGTTTTGTGTGTTGTCGAGGTTGTGACATCAGCCAGCGGCACCGGGTTCGGATAGACGCCTGCGGCGACCAGGCCCGCCACGTGGGCCATATCGACCATCAGCCAGGCACCCACCTTGTCGGCGATATCACGGAAGCGCTGCCAGTCCACCACACGGGAATAGGCCGAAAAACCGGCGACAATCATCTTTGGTTTGTGTTCAACGGCCAGGCGTTCCACCTGCTCGTAGTCAATCTCTCCGCTCCCTTCGTCGAGACCGTACTGAATGGCGTTGTAGATCTTCCCCGAGAAATTCGGTTTGGCCCCATGGGTCAGGTGGCCCCCGGCATCCAGGCTCATGCCCAGTATGGTGTCACCGGGCTGCAGCAGGGCCATGTAAACGGCGGCGTTGGCCTGCGAGCCGGAATGGGGCTGGACGTTGGCGTAGTCGGCCCCAAACAGCTGCTTTACACGATCAATGGCCAGTTGCTCGGCCACATCCACATATTCGCAGCCGCCGTAGTAGCGCTTACCGGGGTAGCCTTCCGCATACTTGTTGGTCAGAACCGACCCCTGAGCCTCCATTACACGCGGACTGGTGTAGTTTTCCGAAGCAATCAGCTCGATATGCTCCTCCTGGCGCACCACCTCCTTCTCCATGGCGCTCCAAAGCTCATCGTCAAATCCCGCAATGTGCATGTCTCTGCTGAACATCGGCTACCCCTGAATCGGCAATGTTGAGAACCGTTGACCGCCCCGAGCCGGGCCGGAAAAGCCGTACAGAATACCCGATCGGGGGATTTTTTTCACTGGCGTAAAAGAAAAGCCCCGCAAGCGGGGCTCTAGTATCGGACTTCCGGTCCACGAGTCAGTCTATGACGTCCATGGCCCGTGATCGGGCTTCTGTTTGTTCTCCCCCCCAGTAGCTATTCGTCTCAGGGAAATGAGGGGAACACGCGGGCCCGGGTAGAGGCGGATGCTACTTTCGCTACTTTACCGCGCGTCATCATTCCTCTGTGTTGTTTACCAAAAAGTGGCCTTTTCGGCCTTGCCACCCGCACCCAGGGTCAGGAGTTCCTCAACCGCATCGGGAGTCTCCATGATGTTCATGAAGCTGTTGGAGCCCATCATTTTCAGGTCCGGGAAGTTGATGGCGATGCGAAACTCCGCCGGCAAGGTGTAGACCCGATCGCCCGATACCAGCACTTCGTAGGGCAAGTGGGCCGTAGAGCGCAGCTCCTTGAAGTCGATCTCACCCATGATGTAGGGGTCATCGGCGTATTTACTGCCATCCTTCCCCTTGGCCATACCTACGCCGAAGACGGTTTCTTCCTTGCCGGGCACATCGACCCGCCACACCCGGGTCGTTCCTTCCGTCTCCTTCAGGCCTTTCTCCACAGCGGCAACGGCCGCCTCGTAACTGTCGTGTTTGGCAAGCTCAATCCCATCGTCGAAGTAGGGCATACCGAACATATAGTGGTACTTACGCACTTTCTTCGAGGCCATGCCCTTGTCCGGACCGAAAGCTCCGGCGTTGCCCAGCGCCTGCTCCAGCGCTGCGGTGACTTCCGCCAAATCGCCATTCATGCGGTACGCGTGGGACATGTAGGTGGGGTTGGTATACGAGACCTGTACCTCGCCATTGAGGCTGGTCAGGGCCACCCGCTGCACTGCTGCGTAACCGCCGAACTCCGACTGGGCTGCGGCAGCACGCAGTGCATCGGAGGTGACACCCAGAATCGTCGCACCTTGATAGGGCGAATAACGGCCGACCACGTCAAAACCGGCCTCTCCGAGCTTCTGCTCCACTGACGCCTGCACCTCCGCCACATCACCGCTGGTCACTTCCGACAGCAGAAAGGGTTTAAGATTATCGCCGGCAGCGTGCGCAGTGGCGGCAACCGCCACCATGGCAACGGTCAGTAAAAATCTTTTGATCATGTTCATCACAAACCTGATTGTTTTGATCCTGAAAAGGGTAACAGGCCGGACGACCTGTTACCCGTTACTCCATCTCTTTTTAAACTGTCCGATCCCAATCAGAAGTTCATCCGCAGGGAGACGGTGATACCCGTTTGAGAATGCTCCACAGTATGAGACGTACCATCTGCGGGCACACTACCGTTAGGCACGCCATCGTCGAAAGCATCACTGATTGAACCTGTATCAATTGTCTTGTCGACCTCCAGTGCATAGACAAATGCGCCCTCAAGCGTCGTAGTCTTGCTCAGGCTGTAACCGCCGCCGACGGTGACATGGTCTTCGGTAATGGCCGGAAAGAAGTGGTTGTTGAACAGGTTGATGCCCTGGTTGGCATAAGTTGTCATCGGATTCGTCGGGTCGTTCTCGAGAACATCAATCGGGTCTTCACCAAAATTGTAACCGAACCCGGCCCAGAAGCCGTTGCCGGTATACTTGGCGCCCAGGGCGTAGACCATCTGGTCATCCCAGTTGAAGTCCTCGTAGCCATTGGCGGAACCCCACTGGATCTGCTTGGCATCGGCAGTCAGCATCCAGCGGTTGTTCATGTCGTACGCCACACCGAGCTTGATCTCCGCCGGCTGCTCCAGTTTGTCCGAAGTGATGGTCTGCGTGCATTGCGCGCATGGACCGAGACCGAAGCCATCCGCCGCATCGGTGAGCTGGTCGTCATACTCCATATCGATGGCGGATTGATAGGCCACGGCCACGGTCAGGGCCGGATTTACATCGAAGTGCGCACCCAGATTGACGCCGAACCCAAGGTCGTCGGAGACTCCGGTGCCATTGAAACCCGGGGTGCCCGAATAGTTGATATCCAGGGCCCCGTACTGAATGACGGGTGCGAAGCCGAAGCCGTAGTTGTCGTTGTTATAAGCAAACGCCGGGACGAACTTCATCAGCTGAAGATTAGTGGTGGCGCTGAATAACGCAGGTTCATCGCGATAATCGACACCCATGCCCGCGGTACCGTACATCCCCATGCCGAAGGTCCAGTTGTTGTTGATGCGGCGGTACATGGAGACTTCGGGGATAACGTTGGTGTCAGCATCACTGGTCGCGCTGGTCGGTATACCTGCAACATCGGATTCCGCCTTCACGTCCGGCATGAACAGGGTGCCGCCGATGGCGAACTCGCTGCCCTGGGCCTTGCCCAGCAGCGAGGGGTTTGTCAGGGCGTTTTCGGAGCCGTAGAACGCGGCAGTGCCGGTTCCCCCCAGCGCGCGGGACTGGGCACCCAGGCCGATCAGGTTATCGCCGTTGGTGGCAAAAACGGGGGTCGCAATCATGGTGGCGGCAGCGATGGCCAAGGCAACCCGGGTTGGTTTCATGTGGCCAATCCGCACGGTGGAAGCGCCGTCAGACGTATTTGCAGTTTTGGTAATCGATTTGCGGGACGCTGCGCAATAGAAGCTCATGTGCTCTCTCCTTGAAAAACTCTTCTTCACGGGACTACTAATCGTAGTTTTATTTTGGCAACTAATCGTTGTTATAGACGAACCGCTCTGAAAAAGCGGTCGTCACTGGAGTTAACATTATTTAGGTGACATTAAAGTGTCAACCGTCTTGTTATAATCCGAATCTACTAATATTTATATTAAAATATCAGCAAATTACTAATTTGCTTATGTAGCACATCTCCCTATCGGTCCATCTGTTACAGCGTCTGCTACCCATTCTGCGCCGGCGGCTTTTCGCTCAGGCCAGTGCTTTGCCTTCAGCTTCCCTGACCGCACCATGATGGCGGAAATCCGGCCAGCGCCACCTGTACCGAACAACACGAGTCAAGGCGCTACGCGCCATGCCTGGCGCACCATAAAAAAACCCCGCCGTAGCGGGGTCTTTAGCAGCCAGCCGAAAGTAGTCCGACAAGCTGTCAGTGAATGACATCAGGGACGATATCAGACGTAAAGGCAGACATCCGCATCACCGGCAAATTCAAAGAATGTCGCCGCTCCACCGAACTCGATGCCATCAATGAAGTTTTTGGGATCCATATCGAACAGGTCCACGGTCATCTGGCAGGCGACCATCTTGACCTCGGCCTCCAGACACAAATCCCGCAGGTCCTCAACACTGGCAACCCCTTTGGACTTCATCTTCTGCTTCATCATCGAAGTCATCATGCTCTGCATGCCCGGCAGTGCCTGTACCAGCACCGGCATGGGCATGGGCATGGGCATGCCCGGGTTACCTAGCGAGGTAACCTGAAGATCCAGCTTCTTTTCCAGCAGTTTGAGACCGTAGAACGTAAAGAAGATCTCGGTCTCGTATCCCAGTGCAGCTGCCGTGGAAGCGAGGATGAAAGGCGGATAGGCCCAGTCCAGCGTTCCCTTGGTAGCGATGATGGCGAGTTTTTTCTGGTCCGACATAAAGACTGCCCCCCTGGTCGTCATTATTTTCGGGTCTGAAGTCTCTCCCGGACTGGCCGGAAAAGGCCCATAAGGTCACCGCAAAGACGCCGATGAGACTCCCTGAAAGCCGACTCTGAAGTAGCGGCTTCCCATCCGTCCATGCAGCTTTGCGGTGATTGGCTGAATTACGCCTTTTTGATCAGGAAGGTAAATTTGCCGCCTTCTTCACCGGACTCCATCAACTCATTACCGGTCTGCTTGGAAAAGGCTTCGAAATCTTTCACGGAACCCGGATCGGTGGCCACAATGCGCAGGACCTGACCGGTTTCCATGGAACCGAGCGTCTTTTTCGCACGCAGAATGGGCAGCGGGCAGTTCAGGCCGGAAGCGTCGAGTTCTTGGTCGAAATTCGCCATTTTCTCTCTCCTTATATATAAGTGACAACAAAACAAAGAAAAAAGCCAAGTCCGCTCGGAAATAGAAGACTTGGCCGAGTAGTTAACCGGTTCCCATCCATCGAGGGCTTACTGCGAACACCTGATTTTGCTCCACTTGGGAGGCATTTGCCACGGCACCCGTTTATGGATGGAACTAAGTTAGAATTCAATATTTCCCTTATATGACAAGCGCGCACTGAAAGCAAGTACCCCTTTATGGCACACATCGAAACGGCAACTGGGGGAAATAGCACTTTTGCGTGTAAATCCGGTCACTTGCGGTACTCTTTGGCTAGGAGCCTGTCCGACAATAGCGACCGTCACGAGGGCAAGACTGATTGAGTCAGATTTTTCGGTCATTTGAGGCGAATAGTGGTTCTATTTAACAAAAATGAGCGGGAAATCTGGCTCAATCAGGCTTGGCCCCCACGACTCCAGAAATGAAGGAGTAGAGCGCAGCATGCCGCCAAGGATGGCGGTAGTAGAGAATGTCTGGAACTTATTCTCGAGCATGCCAGAGCCGAGCAGGTCAATCTATTCTCGGACAGGCTCCCAGGCGGCTCTGATTATGCCACTGCCAGCCCTCCCTGCACCCAGGCCATCACACCTCCGCGCAAATTGAGGGTGTTTTCGCGTCCCAGTTGAGACAGATAGGCACAGGCTTGCCCAGAACGAGCGCCGGTACGGCAGTAAAATACCACAGGCTGGTCCTCGGGAATATGGTCGATTTGCGCCGGTATCAGATGCAAGGGGATGTGCTCTGCACCCGGAATAGTCCCCTGGGCAATCTCCATTGGACTGCGCACATCGATCAGTTTGACCTGCAGGCCCTCGTCATTCAGCATCTGATCCAATTGATGGGCATCGATTTCCTTGATATTGAACATGCAGCCTCCAACCAACTCTCTATTAAAGAATGCTAATAAGTTTATAAAGTATTTACCAGAATTCAAAGGGGCGGCGTAAAAGGGGCCGTGTGGGCACTTTCTCGCATTTGCCATGCCGGAGAACGGTATAGGCCCTGCCACCAGACAAATTCGATGCGATGGAACCCATTCCTCGACAACAGTGGCTGCGTTATTCTACCTTCTACGTCCAAACAATCATGCGGCCGACGACCCGATATCAAGGATTTACCTCGCTCGCTTCAAAGTATGCGGTCACTTGGCGATGCCCGGTGCCTTCAAATACCTCAATAACCGAGTACTCGGATACCGAGACATGCATCTACCCCGATTCGCCCGAACCAAGAGAATTGCAAATGTCGTCGCGCTGAGCGCTGCGCTTTCGCTTTCCCCCACCCCTGCTATGGTGGAGGCTTCCTCGCTACCTGATATGGGTGATGCCTCCGGCTCCGTTCTGACGCCCGAAAGAGAGCAGCGCATAGGCAAGGCGATGTGGCGCCAACTGCACCAGGCGGGGAAAATCATTGACGCTCCCGAACTCGCCGGCTATGTGCGCTCGCTCGGCTATCGATTACTGGCGGCCGGAGAATACGGCCCCCGCGATTTCACCTTTTTCCTGGTGGACGCCCCCTCCATCAACGCCTTTGCCATGCCGGGCGGCTATATCGGCATCCATGCGGGTCTAATCACCGCTACCCAAAACGAGGATGAGGTGGCAGCGGTCATGGCCCATGAAATCGCTCATGTCACGCAGAACCACCTGGCGCGCGGCTACGAAAAAGCCAACCGCATGAATCTGCCGATGACGGCGGCAGTGATCGCTGCAATCCTGCTCGGCGCCCAGAACCCGCAGCTGGCGGAGGCGACCATCGCCGCCACCACGGCCGGCGCGGCACAGATGCAACTCGATTTCACCCGTGCGCACGAAAAAGAAGCGGATCGTCTCGGCATCGATACGCTGGCGGCGGCCGGTTACGATCCCCGCAGCATGGCGGGATTCTTCCGAAAACTGGAAGAACAGAGTCGTTATTACGGCAGCGGTGTGCCTGAATTTCTCCGAACCCACCCGGTCAACCAATCCCGCATTGCGGATGCCGAAGGGCGTGCTCGGGTCTTTCCCGACTCTTCAAGCCAGCCGCAAACCGATTACTGGATTACAAAAGCCAGACTCGAGGTCCACCTATCGGACGATCCGGCTGCACTCGCCCGCCGGGTGGATTCCCGACTGGATGCCGGGCGCTCAACCAACCGACATGCCGATCGTTTCACACTCGCACTGGCCCTCAGAGCGAGCGGCGAGCTCGGGGCCGCCAGGAAAATCTTGAAGGCCTTCGTAGAAGAGGCTCCCGAACGCATTGCCTACCGGACCGAACTGGCCCGCCTGGAGATGGAAGATGAGCGCTACGACCTGGCTTCGCAGCTTCTGGAGACTGGACTCGAACTCTACCCCGACAATCCGGAGCTTCTACTGGCTCTGGGTGAAATCCATCTTCATGCCGAAGCACCCGAAAAGGCGCGACGCCGATTCGAGAGGGCGATTCGCACCAATCTCGATACCGCTCCCGAAACCTACAAGCATCTCAGCCGTGCGGAAGCGGCGCTTGGCCACGAGGCGGCATCACGGCTGGCACTGGGCGAATACTATTTCCGGATCGGTGAGACTCACAGCGCAATCGATCAGCTCACCGCTGCGCAGGACTACGCCGGAAATGACTTCTATATTGCCTCCCGCATAGGAGCACGTCTGAAGCAGTTCAAACGGGAGGCTGAACTCGAGTCGCAGGATTAAGGTGCAACTTATTTCCTTTCTAAGACAAGGTCTTCCGGCCAATCCACCCCTCCGAACAGGGTTTGAATTTCAGTATCAGCTAATATATTTTTGCAGAAAAAATAACGAGTTAGACCACAATCAAGGCTTGCCATCTGAATTGCTTCGTATATCCTAAAGAACGTGTTGAGCTAATTTCGCCTTTAAGCTCGTACCAAAGTTAAGGATAAAAACCTGCCGCTTGTTGCCAAACTCCGGCATGTAGTGATTTCACGGATGTTGTCGGACTGTCCAACCCCACAGGACAGATAAAAAACCACTGGAGGAGGAGGAGAAGATGCGGAAACCATTAAAAATCATCACTTCCGCAAGCGCAGTCGCGGTAGTCCTCGGTACTTTTGCTATAGTGCCGCAGGTGACCGTTGCCGCCGAGCCGAGCGTTGTCGAACAGGGAAAACAGCTGAGCTTCAATAGAAAAAAGGGCAACTGCCTTGCTTGCCATCAAATCGATGATGGCGACATGCCCGGCAATATCGGGCCTCCGCTGTTGAGCATGAAGGAACGCTTTCCGGATAAAGACACGCTGCGTGCGCAGATTTGGGATTCCAACAAGAAAAACCCAAACAGCATGATGCCACCGTTCGGCCGGCACGAAATCCTGTCTGAACAGGAGATCGACAAGATCGTTGAGTACATCTACACGCTGTAATTTGAAAATCCATTAAACAACGAGGTTGTTGTCAACATGAAACGTCGCATTTTTCTCAAGGGGACCCTCGCAAGCGGAGCCGTTGCAACCGCCGTGAGCGCCGGTCTTCTGAGCCCCCGACAGGTGCTGGCCGCTTGGCCAAAAGACGCGTTTGAAGCCGAGAGCGTACAAGACGCGCTCAAGGGACTCTACGATTCTGCCCTGACCGAACCAAGCGATGCAGTAAGCATCAAGGCCCCGGATATCGCCGAAAACGGCGCAGTGGTACCGATCAGTATATCGGCCGATCTGCCGAACGCTGAGTCCGTTTCCATCATCGCCGAGAAAAACGGAACACCGCTGGCTGCTTCCTATCAGCTGGCCGCCTCTGCCAGGCCGTCTATCTCCACCCGTATCAAGATGGGTGAGACCTCCAACGTCATCGCTGTTGTTAAGGCCGACGGCAAGGCTTACAGCGCTCGCAAAGAAGTCAAGGTCACCATCGGCGGCTGCGGCGGCTAAACAGTCCAGCCAAATACCGAATCTGGAGGAAAACACAAGCAATGTCCAAGACCATCAAAATCCGCGCCCAGCAGAAGGGCGATATTTGTCAGGTGAAGGCTCTCATCAAGCACCCGATGGAAACCGGCCTGCGCAAGGACAAGAAAACGGGCAAAAAGATCCCCGCCCATTTCATTCAGGAAGTGAACTGCGCGCATGAAGGCGAAAAGGTCCTCACCGGCCTTTGGGGTGGTGCCGTGTCGACAAATCCCTACCTCGCTTTCGAATTCGAAGGCGCCAAAAAGGGCGATAAGGTCACGCTGAGTTGGGCGGATAACCAGGGCGAGTCCGATTCTGTCGAGACCACGATCCGCTGATCGGGCCGAATAGCCCGTTCAATAAAATAAAAAATACCCCATGTCGTATTCGGAGGATGGAGGATCCTGCTATGAAAAAGCTGATAGCCGCGGCTGCAGCACTGGCCGTTGTCGCCGGTAGCCCCCTGGTCGCTCAGGCGTCACCGGAGGAAGACCAGAAAGACTTCCAGGCGCACTACATGAAGCGCTTCCCGGGTGTGCCACTGGACGAGTACACAAACGGCGTATATGCCGTCAATGAGGATGCCCGCTCATCCTGGGAAGCCATTGAGGACTTCCCGCCTTGGGATGAAGCGCTTGTAAAGGGCGAACAGTTCTTCAATGAAAAGTTCGCCAACGGCAAGAGCTACGCCGACTGCTTTCCGAACGGCGGTATCGGTATTCGTCAAAACTACCCCTATTTCGACTCCGAATCCGGCGACATAAAAACGCTGGAAGGGGAGATCAATGAATGTCGGGAGGCCAATGACGAAAAACCGCTCAAATGGAAGAAGGGCAAGCTGGCGGCCATCTCCGCCTACATGGCTTCGACCTCCGACGGGAAGAAACTCGATGTCGAAGTGCCGGACGATCCGCGGGCGCTGGAGTGGTACAACAAGGGCAAGGAGTTCTACTACACCAAACGCGGTCAGTTGAACCTGTCCTGCGCCAACTGCCACGTCGACAATCCCGGCATGCGTATCCGTTCGGATACATTGAGCCCCGCGCTCGGTCACCCGAGCCATTTCCCGGTCTGGCGGATGAAGTGGGCTGCCAAGGATAGCAGCGACGACCTGGGTGGTCTCGGAACCATGCACCGACGATTCGGCGGCTGCAACAAGCAGGTCCGGGCCAAACCCTTCCCGGCCCAGAGTGATGAGTACAAGGCACTGGAGTACTTTCTTACTTACATGAGCAACGACATTCCCGTAAGTGCGTCGAGAACACGTAAGTAAATCAGTACATTGCCTGAACCAAAACCCGGCTACGGCCGGGTTTTTTTATGCGCCACCCCTGTCTCGTACATGCTGCTGCCGACCATCACACAGGCGGTCATTCAGAGAACAAGGGCTCCGCTTTGTCCGTGCCGTAATCTGCCGTTCCCCGGCTCGCCGACATGGTGCTCCCGCGCCGTGTTCTCCGCCCTTGTGGGGGCATTCGGAAACCCCCACTTCAACTAACATAAAGTATTTATTATCGAACCCGCCATTTGAACTGATACATGCTTATTCCGTAAGATAGTGAATTCCCCAACTCGAGCATCGCAAAATCTTCATGGAATCAGCCGCAGCCCCATCTGACAAACAGTGCAGCCTCTACTGGTACAAGATTTTCCCGTTTCTGCGCTGGCTGCCGATGGTAAATCGGCATACGCTACGGGCGGATGCGGTTGCCGGGCTAACCGGGGCGATTCTCGTTCTTCCCCAAGGTGTCGCCTTTGCCGCAATCGCAGGAATGCCTCCCGAGTACGGTCTTTATGCCGCGATGGTGCCGGCCATCATCGCTGCTCTGTTCGGCTCCTCCTGGCATCTGGTGTCAGGGCCGACGACGGCTGCCTCCATCGTACTTTTCGCGTCCCTTTCCACCTTTGCCGAACCGGCCTCATCCGAATTCGTAAGCCTGGCGATCACACTGACGCTCATGGTCGGTATCATTCAGTTTGTCATGGGAATGGTGCGCCTCGGGACTTTGGTGAACTTCATCTCCCATTCTGTCGTGGTCGGCTTTACCGCCGGTGCCGCGATTCTGATCGGTACCAGCCAGATCAAGAATTTCTTCGGTCTCGAAATGGAGCGGGGACTCCATTTCCATGAAATGGTCATGCAGTTTTTCAGCCGGTTGAGCGAAATTAATCCTTACGTCACCGGCATCGCCGTTGCCACACTGGTGACCGGAATCCTGGTGAAGCGTTTTATTCCCAGGGTTCCCTATATGATCGCGGCATTGGCCATGGGCAGTGTCGTGGCTGCGATTCTCAACAATCGTTACAGCGCGGAACTGACCGGGATCAGCAGCGTCGGCGCCCTGCCCGCCTCGCTCCCGCCCCTGTCGGCACCGGATCTGAGCCTCGAGACCATCCGTCAGTTGGCGCCGGTGGCGGTTGCAGCCACGCTCCTGGCGTTGACCGAGGCGGTCTCCATTGCCCGCTCTCTGGCGGTGCGCTCGGGACAACGCCTCGACGGCAATCAGGAGTTTCTCGGTCAGGGCCTGTCGAATATCGTGGGCAGCTTTTTCTCATCTTACGTGGCCACCGGCTCCTTCAACCGGTCCGGCGTCAACTACGATGCAGGGGCCCGCACCCCGCTGGCAGCCGCCTTCGCCGGCGTGATGCTGATGGGCATCGTGATTCTCGTCGCTCCCTACGCCTACCTGCTACCCAATGCGGCGATGGCCGGCATTCTGTTCCTGGTGGCGTGGGGTTTGATCGATTTCCACCACATCCGGCACATTCTGCGGGCAAGCGGCTCGGAAACAGGGGTTTTGGCAACCACCTTCTTCTCGACACTATTTCTCGAGCTGGAGCTGGCCATCATGCTCGGCGTGATGCTCTCTCTGATTATCTACCTGTCCCGAACCTCCCGGCCCCAGGTGTTGCCGCGCGTACCGGATCCATCCCACCCCAAACGCGCCTTCACTACCAATAGCTCTCTGGCGACATGTCCCCAGTTCAAGATCATCCGCATCGATGGTTCCCTGTTCTTCGGGGCCGTCGATTATGTCGAACAGCGCTTTCAGGCCATCGACCCCAGGGAACACCTGCTCGTGGTCGCCAAGGGCATGAATTTCGTCGACATGGCAGGAGCCGAGCTGTTGGCTAAAGAGGCCAGCCGACGCCGGCAGGCGGGCGGCAAGCTTTACCTGTACGAAGTGAAGGACAAGGTCTGCAACATGCTTCGTCGCACCGGATTGATAACCTCCATCGGCGATGAAAACATCTTTAACTCCAAGACCCGGGCACTCGAGTGCGTGATAAACGATCACCTGGATCACGCCGTCTGCCGCACTTGCCGGCATCGCGTTTTCAATGAGTGTGAAAAACTCGCGGTCCGCGAAGCCAACGCCTAATCGGCACAGCGTTCAGTACCCAGCCATGTCGTGGTAGTATCGAGCCGGCGGCAGCACATAACCGAGGAGCCCATGCACTGGCGCGAGTCACTGAACAGCATCGCCAATAACCTGTCCCGTAACAGTTACGGACTGTTGGCTCGGTGCGCCGTGTTGTATCGGGATCAACGCGACATCTGTGAAACGGCGGTTCATCGCCGACTCCCCGATCGCATTCCCATTGCCTACAAACTGGCGCTGGTATTCACTCTGCTGGTGGCAGGCGGTATGACATTGCTCGGCCTTCTGGTGGGCAGCAATCAGACTCGTTTGCTTGAACAGCAAATCCAGACCTTCGGCAACACACTGGTCGGTCAGGTGGCCGATTCCATTGAAGAGCCGCTGCTGGCAGGCGACACACTGACGCTGCAGCTCGCCGCCAACAACCTTATCAAGGACAAGACCGTCCTTGGTGTCGGTATCTATTCGGATGAAGGGTTGCGCATTACACATACCGGTATCGTACCGCTTTCGAACCGACTTGAAGCAGCGGGGATCGGACTCACAACCAGAGACCGACAGCGCATAGACTGGAGCGTTCCCGGTAAAAAATCGCCACAGGCATTAACGGCGTTCGTGGCACCGGTTCGCTACCGCGATGTCACTGCCGGCTACGCCCTGCTCGCTTTCGATCGCTCTCTGCTTGAACAGGCCAAGACTGATACCATCACTGCGGTCAGCGCCACCACCTTGTTAATCGTACTTTTGGGAGTAGGGGCTTCTTTCTATCTCGGTGGACGATTGACACGACCCATCCACCAGTTAATCAATGCCAGTCGCGCCATATCCGAAGGGAAGTATGACTTCCGTTTCACCGGTCGCCGCAATGACGAAATTGGTGTACTGATGGATGCCATGAACAGCATGGGCGAGGGGCTGCTCCGCAAGGAGCAGGTGGAACAGGTATTTTCCCGCTATGTCTCCCCCAACGTAGCGAGACAGGTATTATCGGAACTCGAAAATGTCGAGCAGGTCCAACTGGGGGGCAGGCATGTCGAAGCGAGTGTATTATTCGCCGACATCGTCGGCTTCACCAGCATTTCGGAAAAGATGACCCCTAAAGAAGTCAGCCACTTGCTGAATACCTATTTCACTCAAATCGCCCGCGCCGTAGACTTCTGCGGCGGCCATATTGACAAGTACATGGGCGATTGCGCCATGATCGTCTTTGGTGTCCCGGTCCATCATGAAGATCACGCCTTTCGGGCTACCGCCTGTGCATCCATGATCATCGCACTGACTGACGATCTCAACCGATGTCGGCAACAAAAGGGCCTGCTACCGGTACACTTTCGCGTAGGTCTTAATAGTGGAAGGATGCTGGCCGGTAACATGGGGTCGGCGGACCGAATGGATTACACCGTGGTCGGCGACGCGGTAAACCTGGCCTCCCGACTTTCTCACGCCGGCGAACCGGGTGAAATCATCATTACCGAAGATATGGTTGCGATGAAGGGCGTTGCCGGACGTGTTGTGGCGGAGAAGAAAAGTACTATCAGCTTGCGGGGCAAAGAACACCCCGTCGCCATTCTGCGCGTCACCGACATCAATGATCCCTTCCGTGATGAAATGCTGGCCGAGAACCGCCGGATTCTCGAAACCCTGGCGTCCGAAGCCGCATGAATCGACTATCGCGAACACTACTGGTCTCAGGCATGGCTGCGCTGCTTGGCGGCTGCTCGGCACTGGGCGCTCTCCCGGGACTGAAGGGCAACGATCTGGATTCACAGTTGGATACCTGGATCGTCGAGCGCCAGTATGGCCGGGCCTTGAATGCCCTGTCGGCCATCGACCCGAAGGATCCGCAATACTCGCGGCTGGCGGAGAAGCGGCGGAAAGTCGAGTCCCTGGCGAAGACGTATGAAAAGGAGATGGTCGAGCAAGCGACCAAGCATATGGAACAGGGCAACTGGGCCGGGGCGCTGAACGCCTATGACAGGGCCCTCAGAGGGATGCCGGACAGCACCTACCTCAAGGATGGCCTTGCAGAATTACATCGCAAGCAATCCTCTCTGGTGGCCGAACAGCGTCTGAACCTGATGGTGGCCCGAGCCCGCTTCCTGGAGCGCGCACTTCCCGTTTACGAACGAATAGCCCGTATCGACCCACGCGACCAGGACGCCGGCAGAGCACTGAAGGAACACCGCCGTTCCATCCGGGAGACCGCCGAACATCTGGCCCGAACCGGCAGTGCAGCGCTCGAAGCTGGCGAATACGAGGTGGCAGAACGCACACTGCCTCTGGCAGCCTCTATCTCCAATGATGAAAGGGTCCAAAGCGCCCACACCAGACTCAAGGAGTGGCATGCAGCTCGAAAACGGGCGTCCCAAGAGGCCCGCGAACGCAGGCTGAAGCGTGCCGAAGCCAGAAAAGCATCCGCCCACCAGCACTTCGACGAGCTTATGAGCGAATACCGGCGCACCTATGAGGATGGCCAGTATCAAAACGCCCGCAAGATTCTCGAGAAACTGGAAGAAACCACCCTCCATCAGTCCGAGGTCGAGAGCGAGCGCAAGCAATTGGAGGTCGCAATCGATATCGAGGTTGACCGCCTCTTCGAAGAGGGTGTGACCTACTACAGCCGCGGTGAGTTCGAGCGGGCGGTTCAGCTCTGGAAACGCATCCTCAAACTGCGTCCGGAACACCGTCCCGCCATGGACAACCTCGACCGTGCCGAACGCGTGCTGGAACGTCTGAAGCAGCTGCGCGAAAAGCAGGCGCAGCGAAACTCGGCTGAAAACGCCGAGACTTGACGCTCCCCCGGTGCACTTGTGGACGCACCGCTCTCCTGGGGCACACGAGACCTGCCAGCGGACACCCGTTTTCCTGAAAAAGATCGGCGATCCACCAAAGGCATTGAACCCAGGCTCCACCTGCCGTTACTCTTTTTGGCTATGGCTACGACATCCCACGCCACGCCCATTGATGCAGCCTATGCAATCCTGGAGGCCTCCGAGATGCGCTATCGGGGCCGTGTCATCGGTACTGTCGCAGCCCGGGACCCCAATGCACCGGCAGAAAACTATGCCGATTGCTTCGTGCGCGATTTCGTACCCTCGGCGCTGGTCTACCTGCTGGATGGCCGCGAAACCATCGTTCGTGACTTTTTGCAGACGGTGCTTGAACTTCGCCATCAGCAGGAGCGCTGGGCCGGCCATGAACCGGCCCCCGGGGTCATGCCTGCCAGTTTCAAGGTCGTCGGCGACGACCAGGGTGAGCGGTTGATTGCCGATTTCGGCGATCACGCCATCGGCCGGGTGGCGCCGGTGGATTCAATGCTATGGTGGATGATTCTGCTCCGGGCCTATGTAACCGTCAGTGACGATGCAGATTTTGCCCATCAACCCGATGTGCAGCGCGGTATGCGCCAGATCCTCGATCTGCTACTCAGGGATCGCCTGGAGGTCGCCCCTACTCTGCTGGTTCCGGACGGTTCGTTCATGATCGACCGCCGCATGGGGGTTTACGGCCATCCGCTGGAAGTTCAGGCCCTGTTTTTTGGTGCGCTCTGCGGCGCGCGCCAACTTCTGGAAACCACTGACGGGAACGAGGGGCTGGTACGACGGGTCGATCAACGACTTCGGACACTGCGCACCTACATCCGTATCTACTACTGGCTAGACGTGCCCCGCCTCAACGAAATCCATCGCTACAAAACCGAGCAATTCGGGCAGGAGAGCGTCAACATCCTGAACATTCACCCCGAAAGCATCCCCGACTGGGTGCCCGACTGGCTTCCCGACGATGCCGGCTACCTGGTGGGTAACCTTGGGCCCGGGCGGATGGATTTCCGGTTTTTCGCACTCGGTAACCTGCTGTCCATTCTATTTGGGCTCTCTACTGATGAGGAGGCGCAGCGCATAATGCTTCTGTATGAGGAGCGCTGGCCCGACCTGATAGGCACCATGCCCGTCAAGATCAGCTACCCGGCCATGGAAGGCGAAGAGTGGCGCCTGATGACCGGCAGCGATCCCAAAAACGCACCATGGTCCTATCACAACGGAGGCAACTGGCCTGCACTTCTGTGGACGTTCGTCGGAGCGGCCGTCAAGGTTGGACGTACCGATCTGGCAGAAAAAGCCTACGCCCAGGCGGCCGAGCGGCTTCCTGCCGATCGTTGGGCGGAGTATTACGACGGGCGCCACGGACGACTGGTCGGGCGTCGCTCCAATCATTTTCAGACCTGGTCCGCCACCTCCTTGATACTTGGGGAGAAATTCCTCAGTGAATCGACTCAGCTGAGGTCTCTGGGTCTCTACAGCCACTGAAGGCCTTTAACCGCTCTGGTGAGCCCAATCCGGCCCCATTTTCCTTCCGCAAGCCGTCACACACCCCATTCGCTCCGAAATCGCTCCCAAAATCCTATCGCCTTAGGGCTCCATGTAACGCGCCACGCACCCAGGTGCTGCAGACCTCGATTTTCACGAACAACAACCGGCAAGCTCCGGGACTGGAGCGCAAAGACGCCCCAAGTCCATACATCTCCGGACTTAGGGGCCAATCTGTGAACCGAAAGAGGTCCCGCATTGGCCGAATACGATAAACAGGAAACCGATTCCGCAATTGCGCCCTGGCGCCTACTCTTTTTACCAAGGGTGTTCGTGAAATTAGAGGAAAAAATGTGAAGTCACTGATGGCGCTATGCCTCTGCGTACCGTTTTTCACTTCCGGCTGTAGTGTCGATGCGCCGCAACCGTCGGACTCGCCAGCAGCGGCTTCGCTCGAGACCGGAGAGCTATTGGTCCGGTTTGCGGACGACATCAGTAGGGCCGAGGTCATGCGGATTACCGAAGACCAGGGGACCAGCGTTGTCCGACAGCAGCATCGCAACCTCTACCTCATTCGCATCCCCGAGGGTACGTCCATGGAAGACGCCATACGCCGGTTGACCGCAAGGCCCGAAGTCGTCTATGCCGAACCCAATGTTCGCCACCGTCCCTACACACGCTAATTTTCGGGAACACGAATAGATGATTACCCGCTCAACCCTGATCCTCATTGCCGGACTGTGGTTCGCCCCATTCGCCAGCGCGGCCTCAGGGAGCCCTACAAAGGCAGAACAGCCGCTTCCCTACCGTCCCGGCGAGCTGCTGGTCAAGTTTCAGCCGGGGACCGATGCGCGGGCCAGGGCGCTGGCAATGGCACCGGTCAATGGCAAGCGCGCCCAAACCTTTCGACGATTCGGCGTCGAAAAATGGACGCTCCCCGACAATACCGATGTTGCCACGAGCGTCCGCCAACTGCAGGCCTCCAGACAGGTCGTATACGCCGAGCCCAATTTCATCCACCAGCCACATGAAGTATTTCCCGACGAACTGGACGAGCGGCAGTGGGGGCTTTACAACACCGGAAAATCGCTGTCTTCAGGCAGTATTGACCCGACCGACGGCCTGCCCGGGGCAGATATGGACCTGCCCCGGGCGTGGGATCTGCAAACGCATGCGGACAGCGTCGTCATCGCCGTAATCGACAATGGTATTCTGCTCAGCCATCCGGACCTCGAGGCCAACCTCATCCCGGGGTGGGATTTTGCCGCTGATGATGCAGACCCGACTGCCGGTCCCGATGAGATCCACGGCACTCTGGTAGCTGGTACCGCCGGGGCGCGGGGTAGTAACGGCACCGGGATCACCAGCCCGGCACAGCGGGTGCAAATCATGCCCCTGCGTACCAATTACAGCGTCGCCCAGCTTATCGCTGCCTACCAGTATGCGGCAGACAACGGCGCGCACATCATCAATGCCAGTTATGGTGGTGCCTATTCCCAGGCGGAATTCGATGCCATTGAACAGCTGGAAAAGGAGGGAATCCTGTTCCTCGCCGCCGCCGGAAATGGCGGCTACAGCAATGACGCCATTCCCAATGCACCCTCGGGTTATGACCTGCCCAACGTGCTTTCCGTGGCGTCGAGCCATCCCCAGGACGGCCTCTCCGTCTTCACGCAAATCGGACCGCGGAGCGTCGACCTCGCCGCCCCGGGTTCCAGCATCTACACGACGAGCTGGACCCGAAATGAGCAGGGCGACCGGGTGGCCACTTACCAGTTTGCCGAGGGCACTTCGTTTTCCGCGCCCTACACCGCGGCCGTAGCGGCGCTGGTCAAGGCCGAGCGCGAATCGCAGGGTGAAAACCCTCTCGATTACCGGGAGATGAAGGGAAGACTCCTGGCGGGGGTGGACCCTATCACCAACGGCAAGCTGGCCACCGACGGGCGGGCGAACGCCCACGGCGCCATGACGATCTCTCCCCGGCCGGTACTGGTGATCGCTGACTGGCACATCGACGACGCTGCCGGCAACAGCAATGGCGAACTGGACCCGGCGGAGAGCGCGACACTACGGGTCAAGCTCTCCAATCAATGGCACGATGCCGCTGTGGTGACCGGCATCCTCCGCAGCCTCGCCCCGGACCTGATCGTCGTCGATGACAGCGACAGCCTGGCTTCCCCCCTGTCTCAAGGAGCGGAGGCCGAACTGGCCTTTACCGTTCGCATGGCGGGGGGCGCAAGGGCCCATCAGCACCTGCCCCTGGAACTTTCACTTTCCGATGGCGATTACGAGGTGACCCGCCGCTTCGCCCTCGAGTTCGGTTCCCTTGCACCCGAGGAGGGTAAGCTCACTCTGGATGAGCGAATCCGTGAGTCGAGCCATTGGGACCAGGTACACGGTTTTCACTTCGAAGTGCCTGAGGGTGCAAGAAACCTGACGGTCACCACCACCAGTACGGCCTCGGGGGCGGAAGTCGATCTGCTGGTGCGCCATGGGGCCCGTCCGGAGCCACAATTCTGCTACTGGTACACGCCCCTGCCGCCCAACTGCATGGACAAGGACACACTAAGAAGCGTAGGAAGCACGAGTGATGAGGCCATCACCATCGCCGAACCCTCACCGGGAATCTACTATGCCAGCGTGATTTTGTTCATCCCCACCGAAAAGGTCGGCTACGTACCCAGCGAGATGCCTTACACCCTCAGCGTCCGTTTCGACCCGCCGTCCGGCGATGGCGGAGGGGGTGCCATGCTGTGGCTGATTGCTGCGCTACTGCCCGGTCTGACGGTCCGACGTCGAATTCGGGGCAAGGTGCGAAAGGCCATCGCCTAATCCGTGGCGACAAGTCCCGTCCGGTTCGTTCCGTAAAAGCCCGACTCCTCCGGCGAATGGCCGGAATCAGCCGGCAAACAGGACCCAGAGGGCCATTGCTATCGCAACCAGCGCGACGCCCAGGGCGATATTCACCAGCCAGCCCAGTCGGGCACGTTCAACTTCGGCGGCACGTTCGGCCTTTTCCACCTGCAGGGCGACGGCCCGAAGCTGTTCTCCAAGCTGGGCAATGAGGTTGGCATTTTCCGCGTTCAGCGCCTCCAGGCGAAGCAGACGCTCGGAGGCGGTGCCCGAGGGCCGCTCCGTGGCCCCCGCTCCGGGTTCCCGCCCCTTTTGCCATTCCGCATAGAGACTACCGGCCGTGGTAATGACGGGCCCCAGCGCTTTCAGGATGGGGATCACCTGGATAGCCATGCATCGCTCCTCTGTTTCGCCGGGAAGGCTGGAAGTCGGGTGCACCCCTTGTGCACCGTCGATTGTAGCCGCAAGCTCGACCGGCATACAGCCGCACCGAACGTGGGCCCGCTCGATCCGAAGCCGCGCAAGGCCTTAGCCTTTCACCTCCACCTCTGCAGCATCCACCCGCTGCAGACCACGAGGCAGCTTGTTGCCGCGCCGCCCACGTTCGCCCCGGTAATGGTCCAGATCCGACGATTTCAGGGTCATATGCCGTTTGCCGGCATGCAGCACCAGATGGGCTCCCGCCGGCAGGACCACCAGGGCAACGACGTACTCTTCACGGGCCGCCACCTTAGACGCCGGAATACTGATGAATTTGTTGCCCTTCCCCTTGGCCAACTGTGGCAGTTCGGAGAGCGGAAATACCAGCAACCTTCCCTCGATGGTGATCGCCGCAATCGAGTCACTGTCTGGGTCGGAGACCGGCTGGGGCGGCAACACCTTCGCCCCCATCGGCAACTTGAGCAGCGCCTTGCCGTTCTTGGTACCCGCCACCATGTCGGCGTATCTGACCCGGAAGCCATAACCGGCGTCCGAGCCGACCAGGAACTGCTCGTCCGGGTTTGCCATGATGGCCGCACAGAATTCGGCACCGGCCAACGGATTCACCCGCCCGGTGAGCGGTTCCCCCTGTCCTCGTGCCGAAGGCAGACTGTGGGCCGGAATCGAAAAGCTGCGGCCGGTGGAATCGAGGAAGGTCACCTGCTGATTGCTCTTGCCCCTCGCGGCATCGCGGTAGCTGTCGCCGGCCTTGTAGCTCAGGCCGGCAGGATCGATGTCGTGCCCCTTGGCGGCACGCACCCAACCCTTGGCCGAGAGAACGACCGTCACCGGTTCGGCCGGAATCAGTGCTGTCTCATCCATGGCCTGGGCCGCCTCGCGCTCGACAATGGGCGAGCGGCGCTCATCACCGTACTCTTCGGCATCGGCCGTAAGCTCCTTACGCACCAGCGTCCGCATCCGCTGGCTGGAGCCCAGCGTCTTTTCGAGTTTTGCCTTCTCCGTGGCCAGTTCCTCCTGCTCGCCCCGGATCTTCACCTCCTCCAGGCGGGCGAGTTGACGCAGCTTGGTATCGAGGATGAAGTCGGCCTGGACCTCGCTGAGTTCGAAACGCGCCATCAGCACCGGTTTGGGCTCATCTTCGGTGCGGATGATATGAATCACTTCATCGATATTCAGGAACGCAGTTAGCAGCCCTTCCAGCAGGTGCAACCGCTTTTCGACCTTTTCGAGCCGGTGCTCCAGGCGCCGCCGCACCGTACGCAACCGGAATTCAAGCCACTCAGTGAGCATACTGCGCAGGTCCTTGACCCGCGGGCGTCCATCCAGACCAATCACATTCATGTTGACCCGATAGGTGCGCTCCAGATCGGTGGTGGCGAACAGATGCCGCATCAGATCCTCCAGGTCCACCCGGTTGGATCGCGGCATGATCACCAGTCGGGTCGGGTTTTCATGGTCCGACTCGTCACGCAGGTCCTCCACCATCGGCAGTTTTTTGTTCTGCATCTGCTGCGCGATCTGCTCCAGCACCTTGGCCCCGGAGACCTGAAACGGCAGTGCGGTAATCACCACCTCGCCCTCCTCGCGCTCCCACTTGGCGCGCATGCGCAGCGAACCACCACCGGTCTGGTACATCTTCAGCAGATCCTTGCGGGGCGTAATGATCTCTGCCTCGGTGGGGTAATCGGGTCCCTGGATATGCTCGCAAAGCTCCTCCACTGTCGTCCGTGGCGATTCGAGCAGACGAATACAGGCCGTGGTCACCTCCCTCAGGTTATGAGGTGGAATATCGGTGGCCATGCCGACGGCGATACCCGTGGTGCCGTTCAGCAGCACGTGCGGCACCCGTGCCGGGAGGACGGAGGGCTCCTCCATGGTGCCGTCGAAGTTGGGAGTCCAGTCCACGGTGCCCTGGCCCACCTCGGCCAGCAGCAACTGGGAGAACTTCGCCAGGCGCGCCTCGGTATAACGCATCGCGGCGAACGACTTTGGGTCGTCGGGTGCGCCCCAGTTGCCCTGCCCGTCCACCAACGGGTACCGGTAGGAGAAAGGCTGCGCCATCAGCACCATGGCCTCATAGCAGGCCGAATCGCCGTGGGGATGGTATTTGCCTAGCACGTCGCCGACGGTACGTGCCGATTTCTTGTGCTTGGAGAGGGCGCTGAGCCCGAGTTCACTCATGGCATAGATAATGCGCCGCTGAACCGGTTTGAGGCCGTCGCCGATATTCGGCAAGGCCCGGTCCATGATGACGTACATCGAGTAATCCAGGTACGCCTTTTCGGTGAAAGCCTTCAAAGGCAGCCGCTCTACGCCTTCGTAATTCATCTCGGTCGATTCAGCCATGCGCAAACCCGCGGTTAAGATCAGTTAAAAAGAGCGCCGGAACGCCGGCTGCTAATCGTACCGGTACCGGGCCGGCCACGGCAATCGGGAAACCCGCGCAGCTGGCAGCGAGACAGTGTAAACGAGGCATTTTAATGTTTAGACTGCAAGGGAAGGGGCCGGTTTGTGTAAAACCGTTGATGGTCGGTGGGTGCGGCTCCCCCTACCTGGGAGACGGCGCATCTAAAATGGCGAGGCTTCCCTGCCTCACCTAAATACTTCAGGATGGAAGCTCTCTCACCGCAATGAAGGTACCGAAATCGGGTAATCATTGGACAAGACGGAGAAGAACACTTCGAGGTCCGTATAGGCCGGATCGCCCGGCGGCAACGGCTGTGCGCGCATCTGCTTGTGGCAACGCTTAAAGCGCAGGTGCAACGGCTCCAACTCCCCCACCGGCGTCCGGTAGGTCGGATAATGCGCCACATCACCGAATGGGGTTGTAGGAACTTCGCCGCGCAACTTGTGTCCCATCACACCTCCCGGAGTGTGGCAGGATGCACAGGCAAAATTGAGCTGACCAATACGCTTGTAAAAGAGCTTTTCGCCACGCTGGTACGCCTGCTCTACGGGAGCCGACGAAAGGTCAACCTGAATCGGCTTTCCTGCGCTTAGCGATTTCACGTAAAGGGCGATGGTGGTATTGGCTGGCGAGCCTTGTTTGATCTTCTTCGGCAAATGGGTCTGCGAGCAGTGTTCGATGCGGGCCTCGACCGTCATTATCCGCTCGAGCTTCTCATCATATTTAGGATAATTTGCAGCAAGTCCGTCCAGCGATCCCTTACCCTCCGACAAACACTTGAGAAACTCCGGTTTCTTGCTGCTCCACGAGTCCACCATTTCCCGGCCTTCATCCACCCCGATGTGTCCCGGGTGGATATCGATCCGGTCACCATCCTTGTGTTTATGATTCAGCTTCCAGACCTTGTCGGGATCATTCTGCAGTGCAGCATTTTGACTCAGGGCCTCTTCGCTACCCCAGTACTGAATCGTATTGGAAAACGCTTCATCTCCCCAGACCCCGTGTGCTGGAACAATCGCAGTACGCGGATAGGTATCCTTCGCCGCTTCGACGGCCAGGGCGGAGGTGGCAAACATACCGGCAAGTACGACAAAAATGGCTTTCAGTTTCATCATGCACCCCTTAGCGCGACGCCCGCAGGAAAGCAGCAACGTCACGGATTTCGCGATCGGTCAAAACCTCATTTGTTCCAAATGGAGGCATCACGGTGTCTGGAAACTGCCAGCGATTATCGTAAATCATCGCGTATATTTCGGCGGCAGTTCGACCTGAGGAACCGTATTGGCTCAAATCCGGTCCACGAGTACCTGACTGCGACCCGCCTTTCATTCGATGACACGCCAGGCAGTTACCCTTTTTCCGCTTGAAGGCGATTTGTTTACCCCTTTCCGGATCACCCAAAGAGAGGTCTTGCGGCATCTTTTTCACGACCGGCCGCACCCCGATTTTTCCGCACGGTGCCGTGTAACTCAGACATGGGAACTCCGAAGGTTTTGTCACCTTCTTCTTTTGTTCCGCCGTCACCTGTCCGCTGACCGCCAGCATGACGCATACAGGCAACAAAAAACTTATTACGCGTCCGATAGACATATCCCCATCCTCCTGGTTTTTATTACTACTATCCGAGAGCAATAATTACTGAACCCCTCCTGAAGAACTTGCCGCCGCAGTCATTGCGAGGAGCCTCGGCGAGAAGTAATCTCTACTCCCAACTCCGAGACTGCCGCATCGCTGGGGCTCGGCTTTGGCATCCTCGAGAATAGGTTCCCGACATTCTCTATTGCCACCATCCATGGCGGCATGGGTCGCTCTACCGCCTACATTTCTGTAGGCGTCCTCCTGAATAACTTGCCCTTTCCTGCTGTCATTACGAGGAGCCCCGGCGACGAAGTAATCTACTGCTCCCAAAACCCCGGATTGCCGCGTCGCTGGGGCTCCTCGCAATGACGGCTAAGAGTTCTTCACTGATTCGGGCCTGCGCAGCAGGGGGTACGGCACGCAAGGAAAAAACTCAGTCCCCGCCGATAGGGCGACGCGTCAACCAAAAACCTGAGACTGCGCCTTGCACTGACAGAAAGGATCAGCAACCGCGCCCTGCCCGAGAACGTGACTTGCAGGCAAGATAAACTGCGCGGGCCTGCCCCCTGCCCGCGCAGTTGCAGTAATTCGGGAGTCAAGCGACCTCGGCTTCCCCGGACTCGCTGCCGCCCTGGTTATCAACCCAGGTCAGCGTTACGCGATCGCCCTTATCGGCGCCGCGGAAGCGAAAGGTGAAGTACGGATTCTTCGATACGGAGGCCCCCCACTGTGCACTCATCACCTCTTTACCGGCATGCTTGCAACTCACTTCCTGGATAAAATGCGCCGGGATCTTCTTGCCGCTCTTCTTGTCCTTACGCAGGCCCGTCTCCATCGGGTGCTTAATCAAGGCCTTGACCGTAGTTAGCTCGCCGTTTTTATTGGCACGAATCATGATGCTGCCAGCCATTGCTGTTACTCCTGTTCTTGCGTTTTAATTGGCTGATCGTTCAGCCGCCACAACCACCGATAGTGACCTTGACCTCCTTGCGGGCAAAGAAGGTTTCATCTCCCACCTTCACCGTTGCCAGCACGTCAGAAGTTCCGGCCATTTTCAGGCGAGTGGATACATAACCGTCTGTGTTGTCGGACATATGAAATACTGCCGCGAGGGGATTCGTGTTGTTGACGACAGCTATTCCGATACTCTGGACATTGGCCATGCCGGTAGTGACTGTCACCGGCACGACCGCACCGTTTTCCGCAATCTCCGGCACCTGGATTTGAATATCATCACTGGCCTCGAGGCTGGTATTGCCATAGATGTTCTGCAGAAAACCATCCACCTTTTCTGCCTTGAAGGCTTTTTCAGGCCAGGCCGCCAGGACCCGGCTGGGCTTCAACAATCCAGCGCCGGCGGCGATCGCCATCGTAGCGCCCGCAAAAGAGCCTTTAAGCAAGGTCCGGCGCTTCATGTTTGTCATCATTCTTTTACTCCTGTCATTAATGCTTGTTACCAGCAAAACCTTGTCACTTTCGATAGAGCCGACCTGTGCCTGCTGTAAGTTTTTTAACAGACCTTGGTCACCTGAGCGAACACCAACTGCTGGTTGTCATACTGTTTCCGAAGGTTAATTACTTTGCGTCGGGAAACGGAATTTTTTTCAACTGATAGGTGGCGTGGCATGCCACACAATACCCATACAACTCGCCAAGCTGTTCCAGGGCCAGGTGAGTGTCAGCCATACTGCCGGCGTCCAACTCGATGGCGTCGTAGGTGGTATGCACCTTGCCCGCTAACTGTTTAAAGGTCTCCGGCAGTTTGTTTACGACACGAGGAGGTATCTCGTTGGCAGCGCCACTTCCCATGGTCTTTGCCGCAGCCGCCACCTGATCAAAATCATCGCGAGCCAAACCATCGGCGATCTGCTGAATCGCCACTACAAAGTTGCGCATCTCCTCTAACACCATGTAATGCTCATCCGGCGGCAATTCCAGTACGATCCGCTGGTCGGGATCTTTTTGTTGATTCGGTACTGGTTCTCCTCGCGCCGCGCAGGCCGTTACGGAGCTAACCCCGACCGCGCCCATCAAGCAAATTGCGACCAGCTTTCCGTTTATACGCATTTCATACCTCTTCTATTTACACCACTGGAAACAACAAGAATCTAATAAAAATTCAAACTATCAGAAAAAGTGCATTATCCGCAGGCCAAGCACATCACCGACGGTCGACGTGGCGTTTTCCGCGTTCTGGGTCTTTACTTCCGCTATGTTCGCATTGGAATGTTCCACGGCATTGGGTGCCTCCGAGTCCCTAAACACGTAGTTCAGGGTCAGGCGCGTCTTGGGACTTATGTGATAATTGGTACCGACGGCAAACTCGGTGATGATGCGCTCATCCGAAGGACTCCATTTGGTGTTGGCCGCCGTCTCATAAAGGAGATTATTACGTGACCAGCGCGCGTCGAACTGCCACTTTTTGTTCAGATAGAACCCGTAATCAATCGTGGTTCCACGCGCCTTGTTGCCCTCTTCCGCTGCAATCTGTATCTGACCGCCATACGGACAGTCGGTGCAGCTGGTCACCGCAGACTGTAGCACCATGCCATCCGCATACATCAAATCAACTGCGAATCTCTGCTTGTATCCGCCGAGCTTGCCCAGCGCTTTCATACCGACGCCGTAGCGGATGCGGTCAAAGTCCTCGCTGTCAGTTCCGTCGGCTTTGATGAAGTTGCGGACACCCTTCTGGTGATAGCCGTAGAACTTGATCCCATGCTTATATGGCCCTTTACCGCCAGGAAGGTCCTTTTCTGACGACCAGTACAGGTTCAGATCCTTTTCGCTATTGTTATCGGTCTGATGAATACCGTTCCCATTTCCGGCCATCACCGCATACGTATGCTGCCAGTCGGCGATGCGGAAGGCGTCGAAGAACTGAACGCCCCAATCCCGACCGACATCGGCATCGTAGGCTTCCGTGACAGGCGTACCCTGGTCCGGGATCGGTTTTGTTCCTTTTGCGTTGCCGGTGACAAAGCGCTCAATCTGATCGCGTCGCGTAAAGTCGGTCAAGTAGATAAAGTTGTGATTTTTTAGCGACTGCATGAGCTCTTCGGGTCCGGGCTTTTTGAACAGCCCCACTTTCAGCCGGGCCCGTGGAATGTGATTGAACGTAACACTGGCATCCGTCAGAGTCCCGATTCTTTCACGATCCGTATTCATCGGTAAGTAGGTCGCCGCATTGGAGCCGAACTGGGTAGTGATGAAGTAATTGGTCTTATCAGTGATCGGTCCGCGAGACCCCAGGACCAGGGCGTTCAGATTGAACCCGCTATCCTTGTTTTCGAGCTCCGGTCCGACACGACAGTTGTTTACGTAATAGCCGTTGTTCAGACCGGGACCCGCGTTCAGATCGCCATCCGGTGTGCCGTCAGGCTTGGCCATGCCGGACAACCGGTCGCACCCCACGAAGTTGGAATAGGTCAATGCAGCCGCACCGAAAAACCGTGGTTTGGAATTCGGCGGCTCGGTGCCCTGTATCATAATCCAGTTCACCGCGTAGACGTTGGCTGCAAAGGTAGCCAAAACCCCTCCCGCCAAGGCGAGTACACTTTTCTTCCACATGCGCTCTTCCCCCTTTGTGATAATCACGGATTGCGCTTACTGCACAAACCCATTTTTTTTCGCTCATCACGACACAAATGCGTCGTTGTCTTAATAATTAACGGGAGCAAAAGGAAAAGGTTCCAACTAAGTTTATAAAAAATTATCGACAATAATCCGCAACTCAAAAACAAGACGGGCAACACATACAATCTTAATAAACCAATATTTAAATATAATGATAGTGTTAATAAAAATTCACAGGCACAGTTGATGACGTCGCTTTCAGATGGGGATTGCTTTAAAAGCGAAGGATTTGTTCTTCACTTCCAAGGAATACGCATACGGGCACTACCAACGACCCGGGTTGTACATGCGGGGCCTGGAAAAGGGCGAACCTTTACGGCCACAAAGGCCAGGATGCGACGGGGCCGCCGCACAGCCAGTTCAGGTATACAAAATCAGCGTGGGATAATTAGAAGTGCTAGTCGTGGGGATGGTGAAGCTCGTCGGCGAGGACTTTTTCGAGGGAGCCTATCGGGTTCTGCTGAATCAGCAGATCAGCCAACTTCTGGCGCTGGTTGGCGTCGAGTATTTCCCGCTCTGCCATCATCTGCGCAATCACGTAGTTTTGCTGCTGCTCCTGGACTTTAGAGATGGCCGCGCGCTGGAGCTCGATAAACTCCTGGTCTGGTGAATCGGAAAAGATCTCACGTATCATCTTTTCACGATGACCATGAATCTGCTTCCAGGCACGGGTCAAGTCGTTCATGAAGCCTTTTTCTTTTTCCTGCCAGATCCGCCGCTGCTCTCCCTCCAGCTCGAGATATTGAACCAGCATGGCATGACCCTGAGCCGGCTTGGGACCGAACCAGCTTTCGGCGAGATAGATGCCACCCATGCCAAGAACACCTCCATTCAGAGCCAGCGAAAGGATCAGCAGAGTTGGCAGGCAGTATCGTTTCATTGGGCGCGCACCTCGAAGCAAGCGTTGTTGTGAATGCACACCCCGCCAGGCGGAATTAGATCGAAGGCCCACATTCTGCCTGTCAATGGATCGGTTGACGATGCCGAGTGGGAAAAAACGCCATGGCCGACGAGTACGCCAATCGCCAGCATTATCCCGGCGGCAGCAGAGAGCGACACGGGGCTCCATCGACTCCAGCCCATCCCCATCACTTCAACCACATCCCGCTCGCATTTGATGCGTTCCATGATTTCCGGAACGAGGTCAATGGGCGGTGCATCTTCCTCGTTGAGCGCCGAACCCAGCAGGTGGATTCCGGAGACCGTCTCCCGACAGCGGACGCAACTGGACACATGTTCGTCCAGCGCAAACATCTCGACTGAAGGCAGCTCCCCATCCACATATGCAGAGAGCATCTCGATTTTCGGGCAAGGATCCGTCATGGTACTGTCAACCATATCCGCAGTTTTTGAATAGTTCGCACAGCTGCGCACGCGCACGAGCAATACGGGATTTTACAGTGCCTTCGGTCAAATCCAGCAACTTGCCTATCTCCGAGTAGGTCATGCCCTCAAGCTCTCGCAGAAGCAGGGGCTGGCGATAAATCTCTGAAATTCGGGTAAGTGCCTTCTCAAGAAAGAGACAACGTTCTGCAGTGTAGTGGGTATGTTCAACGGTTGGCTGTTCTGACACCGGTTCGTCAAGTCCAGTGAGTGACTGGTGACGATGGTCATGGCGGCGGCGTAATTCATCAATCGCTGCATTACTGGCGATCCGAAACAGCCATGCGCGGAACAGGGCCTGCTCATTCCATTTCGGCAGCGCTTTATACACCCGCAAAAAGGTCTCCTGTGTAAGATCACGCGCCTCCTCCCCGGAACCGACCATGCGTTTGATATAGCGATAGACACGATTCTGATAGCGCCGCACCAGCTCGGCGAAGGCGTCGTTGTCCCCGGCTCCGGACCTTTCGGCGCACTCTTCATCCGGAAGTTCGCGGACATCCCTCCGTTTGGACCTGCCCAAGCCACTCAGGATCGGGGCGATCGATAGAACAGACACCTTCAGCCGTACTCCGTAATCATTTATTGTCATAACGCTCTACAGACATAAAAGTTCCAGGTTTCGGTTCAGTTTCGCTACAGGCCAGACCCCCGTATTCCTTCCTCTCTCGCAAGCAACTGTTTCTTCTCCGAAAAAACAGCCAGGTGATCGCCGATCGCGCAAGCGGCAGGTGGCTCGATCGGGCCACATTCGTAGCAGGTCCCGCCAGGCCATTATTCAGGCGATGAATGTCGCCGTATGTTAAGGGGTTCACCTGTTCCGATCCGATGGCACCCCCGCCGGATACGATCAAATCGCTGTTCCCACAAAGGTACCTCTGGCCGGTATAATGCGGTGAGGTTTCTTTCGGAATATGTTAACGGAATATGAGCGACCCCCGCCCCTTCGAGCTACGTGCCGGTATGCAGCTGATGCAACGTCTGCTGTTGTGCGATACGGATGTCAAAAGCTTCCGTCGAGCACTGGAAGAGACCATTTCCAAAGCACCGGGCATGTTCCAGGGGGCGCTCGTGGTGCTGGATCTGATGCCGTTGCAAGGGACGGAATCACTGCCCGACTTCGTGGCGCTGGATGCCGCCTTGCGCGAGGCGGGCATTATCCCGGCCGGAGTCTGCAATGCCGGGCCGACGCAGTCAGATGCAGCACAGACTGCCGGCTGGCGATTACTGGGCGGGCAGCGGGAGCGGGCTGTTGAAGAGACTCCGGAACCGGAGTCGAAGCGCCCGCCGGCGCGCGTCATCACTCATCCGGTCCGCTCGGGACAACAGATCCATACCCCCGGTGATCTGATTCTACTGGCTCAGGTAAGCGCCGGCGCGGAGGTGTTGGCAGGGGGCTCGATCCACGTTCACGCGCCGCTGCGGGGGCGTGCGCTGGCGGGAATACTAGGGGACGAAAGGGCTGTTATCTCCTGTAGTGCGCTACATGCCGAAATGGTCTCTGTGGCAGGACACTACCGGCCCCTGGAGGAGCAGGAGGCTGACCAATACGGCGGGCCGGCGTACATCCATCTTGATGGCAAACAGTTGCGCATCGAGACCGTGTAAGATGTCCGGTGCGACCGAGCGCCCGTCCCAGTGCAGGACGGCGCCAATAAAGGCCGCGAGGCACGGGAACCTCCTATCGGCCACAACTTGTCAGGCGTGCCTGACCTGACTGATCACTAGTGCGAGCAAGAAGCGGGGAGAGCACATTGAGCAGAGTAATCGTTATGACTTCCGGCAAGGGAGGTGTAGGAAAAACCACCACAAGTGCTGCGTTTGCCACCGGCTTGGCCCTGCGGGGCCACAAGAGTGTCGTAGTCGATTTCGACGTGGGCCTGCGCAACCTGGATCTGATTATGGGTTGCGAACGGCGCGTGGTGTACGATTTCGTCAATCTGGTCCAGGGCGAGGCCAACCTCAATCAGACACTCATCAAGGACCGACGTGTCGATGGACTCTACGTCCTGCCTGCATCCCAGACACGGGACAAGGACGCACTCACTCGTGAGGGGGTCGGTCAGGTCATTGAAGAACTGAAGGCGGCTGGATTCGAATACATCGTCTGTGACTCGCCGGCCGGCATCGAAGGCGGTGCACAGATGGCCATGTACTATGCTGATGAAGCCGTCGTGGTCACCAACCCGGAAGTCTCCTCGGTGCGCGATTCCGATCGGATGCTCGGTATCATCGCCAGCAAATCGCGCCGTGCGGAACAGGGGGATGAGCCGGTCAGGGAGCATCTCTTGATCACCCGATACGCGCCGGAGCGGGTCTCCGGGGGTGACATGCTGAGCGTGGACGACATCGTCGAGCTGATCGGGATCGGACTGCTGGGCGTAATTCCCGAATCGGAAAGTGTACTACAGGCGTCCAACGCCGGTCAGCCGGTAATCCTGGATCAAAAGGACCGGGCGGGACAGGCCTATTCCGACGCCGTCGCCCGTTTCCTCGGTGAACAGGTACCGCTTCGTTTCGTCGAGGCGGAACCCAAGGGCTTGCTGAAACGACTCTTCGGTTGAGGTGAATCATGGGTCTACTCAAATACTTCCGCGAATCAAAGCCCAGCACCGCCAAGCTGGCCAAGGAGCGGCTACAGGTCGTGATCGCCCACCAGCGCGGCGAACGCAACAGTCGTTATGAGTTTCTCCCGGCCATGCAGCGGGAGATACTGGAAGTCATCCGCAAATACATCCCCATCGATCAGGAACAGGTCCATGTCAACCTCGAACAGGAAGGGGACTACGAGGTACTGGAACTGAATGTCACACTGCCGGACAAGCCTTAAGTAGAATTCGATTACTGGCTGTTGATAGAGGACACCGGCGAAACCGCTAGCGGGCCTCGGAGTGGTCGCTCGGCAGAACCGCCGCTCCGGCGGTATCGAAGTAGCGGCGGCACCACAGTTCGAGGCTGATCAGGGTGAAGAGCTTGCGGGCGGCGGACCCGGCCCGCTCGCCCCCATCCAGACAGTCGGTGATCAGGGCAGAGAGCCCTTCCCGACGCCACAGGCCACGATCGAGTGTCCGTGGCTCCAGCAGCAGCTCTGTCATCCAGTCGCGGAGCTCCCCCCTCAACCAGGAGGCATAATCGGGTGCGGCACCGAGCGGCCGACTGGCAACCGGAGTGCCTGCGGATAGCCGACTGAATCGTTGGCGCCATGCAGCGAGGCGGTGATGATATCGCAGCCTGCGCAGGCCGTAGGAGAGCGGCAGACCGCCTGTAGTCGTCGCCGGCAGGCTGGCCAGTTCGGGAGCGATCTTCAACAGGGCACGTCGATAGACCGATTTTTCACCCCAACGCAGCGATGGGGGCAGTGCACGGGCAAAATCGACCACTTCGTTGTCCAGAAACAGGGGTCGTATCCGTGTCCCGTCGGGAAAGAGATGGGCCAACCGGCTATCGAGGCGGCGGGTCCACTGGCGCAGCGCCCAGTAGTCCAACCGGTGGATCCCGTGGCGCGACGGGCAGCGTGCGAGGTCATCCCGAAACCGATGCACTGCTGCGCCTTCAACCTCTCGGTACCATTCCGGTTGAAGCAGTTGTGACAAATCCTCATCGCTGAAAATGCGCAAAGCCTCGAAATGGCGTTCGGCGGTAAATTCGTTGGCCCACTCTCGCGGCCGCGCGGGTTGCCCGAATACAGCGGCGCCGCCGCACCCGGTGACGATCACCGTAGCGTCGGTATCGTTCATTCCCCACGCCCCGAGTCCATCGAACTGGATGCAGCTTAGCGGTTCGGGGCTGAGCTCAATACCCCGGGGGGCGTCAGCTTTCAGTCGCTCCGGTCCGAGGGCATGAAACCGAAACGGAATGCCTGCGGTTTCCGCTACCTGCCAGGCAAAGGCCGCCTCCGAACTGTTCGGAGCGCCGAAAGCCAACCCGACCAATCGACTCCGATCGAGTGCACCGAGAGCTACGCGGGAACTGGTCCCGCCACTCAACAGGAAACCGCTGGTTTCCCCATGGGCCTGCCTGCGATCGGCACTGGCTCGAAGTACATCAACAGCACCGTCCACGTAACTCCGGGCGGAACGGCCATTCTCCTCCTCGCTGAGGACAAAATCCCAATAGCGCAGCGTTCGCATGCCGTCGGGCTCGCAAACCGTGAAGGTTCCCGGGGTGATTTCGGAGACGCCTCGGACCAGGGTATCGTCGGCCTGGAACAGATTGAGCCCGAGAAAATCGGCCAGACCGGCCGGGTTGAGGTGCGCCGGAAATGCCGGATTGGCCAGCATCGCCTTGGGGGATGAGGCCCAAATGTGGCGCCCGTCCACGAAAGCCTTATAGAGTGGGTGAAGCCCGAATCGGTCATTGGCCACCATCAGGCGCTTGCAAGCCATGTCCCAGATTACGGCTGCAAACGTGCCATTCAGAGTCTCGACAAAACCCTCTTTACGTTCCCGGTAGAGCTCCAGAAGCCGGAGTTCAGGGGCATCGCGGCCCTCACCCACCAACTCTCCCTCGAACAGCACACAACAGCTGTGAGAGGCATCCCAATGCAGCGATCTTCCGCCACAGGACGCCAATACCACCTCGCCTTCCATATGCATGGAAGGCTCACAATCGGGACGGCCAAGTCCACGCAGCATAGCCGCAACAGTACGAGCGTTTTCTCCGTTACGGCCACGCGGGTCGTAGCTGATCACGATACCTGGCATAGGCCTCTGCTTTCCGTTCCGAGGGTTGCGTGCTCCAGCCCTTCAGACAGAAAAGTATGGCAAGAAGCCACGGACTTACCACTACCGATGAGGCAGTCAGGAGAATGCCAAAGAGTCGATGTTAGTTCGTGCGCGAACGGAACTCGCGAAGAGCGGTTCTCGCCGGCTTGTGGTCCATGCGGGCGGGAAATAGTGTGACACTCAGAGCCCCGCTAATGGGTCCAGGGCAAGGCGCGCTGCGCTGCTTGGAATACACGCGCCGGCCCGGGCAGGATGCCTGTAGGTCGGCCTTCAGGGGGTCATCGGTTTGCGAAGGGCTAAAGTCGACCTACATCGTGGCGCAGGATGAGCCCATTTAGCGGGGCTCCCTTCGGGCCGGCACACAAGCACCCTTCGGCACCACTAGCTACTACTGAATGAGGCCGAGGATTCCGACGATGATGAGGTACACGGCGACAACATAATTCAGCATCCGCGGAACCAGTAAAATCAGGATCCCGGCAATCAGTGCCACAATAGGTTGTATGGTGACCATGGTCATGGAAAGGTCCGTTTTCCGTTCGTTTCCCCAAGTGTAGCCGGTGGGGAGCAAAGCGGACTCCGTAAGCTGAAGACGTATCCGCTATGCCAGCACTTCCGCCAAATCCCCTTTCTGCTCCAGCCATGATTTACGCTCTGGTGAGCGCTTCTTGGCGAGAAGCATATCCATCAGTTGGTTGGTATCGTCGCCGGGTTCGACCGTCAGCTGCACCAGGCGTCGCGTATCGGGGGCCAGGGTGGTCTCACGCAGCTGCATGGGATTCATCTCGCCCAGTCCCTTGAAGCGGGTGACCGCCACCTTGCCCTTTTTCTTTTCGGCGGCAATGCGATCCAGCACGCCCTGGCGCTCGGCGTCGTCCAGGGCATAGAAAAGCTCCTTGCCCACATCGATCCGATAGAGCGGCGGCATGGCGATGTAGACATTGCCGGAAGCCACCAGCGGACGGAAATGGCGCAAAAAGAGCGCACACAGGAGCGTGGCAATATGGGCACCGTCGGAGTCGGCATCGGCGAGCACACAAATCTTGCCGTAGCGAAGCCCTGACAGGTTTTCAGAGCCGGGATCGACACCGATGGCAACGGCGATATCGTGTACTTCCTGGGACGCCAGCACTTCGGCCGGGTCCACCTCCCAGGTATTCAGGATCTTGCCGCGTAGCGGCATGATGGCCTGAAACTCCTTGTTGCGGGCCTGTTTGGCCGAACCACCGGCCGAATCACCCTCCACCAGAAAAAGTTCTGTCCGATCCGGATCGGAGCTCGAACAGTCAGCCAGTTTGCCCGGCAGGGCCGGTCCCTGCGTGACTTTCTTGCGGGCAACCTTGCGCCCGGCCCGCAGCCGCGACTGGGCGCTGTTGATCACCTGGTCGGCGATGCGTTCGCCGAGATCGGTGTGCTGATTGAGCCAGAGGGAGAAGGCATCCTTCACCACTCCCGAGACAAACGGGGCGCACTCCCGTGAAGAGAGGCGCTCCTTGGTCTGGCCGGAGAATTGCGGATCCGCCATTTTGACGGAGAGGATATAGCTGAGCTTGTCCCAGACGTCGTCCGGGGCAATCTTCACACCACGTGGCAACAGATTCCGGAATTCGCAGAATTCGCGAATGGCTTCGGTGAGTCCGGTGCGGAGTCCGTTGACGTGGGTGCCACCCTGGGCCGTGGGCACCAGATTGACATAGCTTTCCGCTGTTGCTTCACCCCCCTCCGGCAGCCACACCACCGCCCATTCAGCCGCCTCGGTGGTTCCGCTGAAGCTACCCAGAAAGGGCTCCTCGGGAAGGGTTTCCCAGCCCTGCAGGGCGTCCATCAGATAGTCCCGCAGACCATCTTCGTAGAGCCACTCGGTAGTTTCGCCGCTGACCTCCTCCTTGAAGCGGATGTGCAATCCGGGGCAGAGCACCGCCTTGGCCCGAAGGATGTGCTTGAGACGGGGAACGGAGAATTTCGGCGAATCAAAGAAAGTGGTGTCGGGCCAGAAGTGCAGAGTGGTGCCGGTATTACGCTTGCCCACCTCACCAATCACCTCCAGGTCCGACTTTTTCTTGCCGTCGCCGAAGGTGATTTTGTACTCCTTTCCACCGCGCCGCACCCGGACATCCAGGTGTTTGGAGAGGGCATTGACCACCGAGATCCCCACCCCGTGCAGACCACCGGAAAACTGGTAGTTCTTGTCGGAGAATTTGCCGCCGGCGTGCAGTTTGCTGAGGATTACCTCGACGCCGGGCACGCCCTCTTTGGGATGAATGTCCACCGGCATGCCGCGACCGTCATCCTTCACCGCCAGCGAACCATCGTCGTAGAGGGTCACCTCGATGCTCTTGGCGTACCCGGCAATCGCCTCATCGACACTGTTGTCGATGACCTCCTGGGCCAGGTGATTCGGCCTTTCGGTCTGGGTGTACATGCCGGGGCGCTTGCGCACCGGTTCCAGACCCGAAAGGACCTCAATCGATTCAGCGGTGTAGTCAACAGCCATAGGCCTGCACAATCTCCGTTCGCTTGAGCGGCTTGGATTGTAGCGCAATCCACCAGCGGACGCAGTGGGCGGTTCGGCAGCCGGGGTTCAGGGGTTGGCAGCTAATGGTCTAACCACGGAGGACACAGAGTGGCTTGGGGAAATCAGCGTTGGCGACCGATAAGCGGAAGCTCAGTCCAAAGAGACTCCGAGGCGGCGTGCCACCGCTTCATAGGCTTCCACCACCCCGCCAATGCCCTGGCGGAAGCGATCCTTGTCCAGCTTGTCGCGGGTCTGCGCATCCCACAAACGGCAGCCATCCGGTGTGAATTCATCACCCAGGATGATCCGACCTTCGAATCGGCCATACTCCAGCTTGTAGTCGACCAGCAGCAGCCCCGCGTCGCAAAACAGTGCTTTCAAGACTTCGTTCACCCGGAAGGTCAGCGCCTTCATCTGCTCAATCTCGGCCTCTGTAGCCCAGCCGAAAGTCCGGATGTGATATTCGTTGATCATCGGATCGTGCCGGGCATCATCCTTGAGAAAGAATTCGAACGTGGGCGGGTCAAGATCGATGCCCTCCTCCACGCCCAGTCGCCGGACGATGGAACCGGCTGCAATATTTCGCACCACGCACTCCACCGGAAGCATCTCCAGCTTCTTTACCACCGACTCGGTGTCGGACAGCAAACGCTCGAAGTGGGTGGGTACGCCCGCTTCTTCGAGCTTTTGCATAATGAAGGCGTTGAACTTGTTGTTCACCATGCCCTTGCGTGCCAACTGTTCGATTTTTTCGCCGTCGAACGCCGAGGTGTCATCGCGGAACTGCAAGATCAACTTGTCCGCTTCGTCGGTGTTGTACACCGATTTCGCCTTGCCGGCGTAGAGTTCAGACTTCTTTTCCATATCGGCTTCCCGGATTTCGCCCAACAAGGGCAATCAATAGTAATTCATCGCGATCTCGAAGAATCTGCTCAGACAATCTCGCGCCAGCCAAAACCCTCGTCCTGCTCAGCCACCGCAACCCATTCCGGTGCACAACACAGGGCATCACTGATGGCGGCCCGCGCCAGGTCCGGGTGATTGTTCTTCTCGCTGAGGTGGGCGGCTACCACGTGCTGGAGCCCCGAGGTATTCAGCCGTTCCAGTACGCCCGCCGTCTGGGAGTTGCTGAGATGTCCATGTTCCCCGCCTACCCGCGCCTTGAGTGAGGGCGGATATGGCCCGTTGGCCAGCATCCCCGAATCATGATTACATTCAATCATCAGCGCATCGCAGCCTTCCAGTTGCGCTTCGATGTGCTGTGTGGAGCGCCCGGCGTCGGTCAAGATTCCCAGCCGAAAGGCACCGTTGCCAATCACGAATTGACTCGGTTCACGGGCGTCGTGTGGTACCGGAAAAGGCCAAATCTCGAGATCACCGATGGCAAACGGTTCATGGCAGCTGAACAACTCAATCCGGGGAAGCTCACCGAGGTCCCGGCGCCCCCAGGTACCGGGCGTCATCCAGACCTGCGTACCGTAGCGCCGGGCCCAAACCCCCACGCCGCCTATGTGATCAGCGTGTTCATGGGTCACCAGTATCGCGTCGATCGATTCCGGCGAGCGACCCAGACGGGCCAGCCGTCGCACGGTTTCCCGAACGGAGAAGCCACAATCGATGAGGACGCAGGTGCCGCCCTCTTCTACCAGTGCAGCATTTCCGCTACTGCCGCTGCCAAGAGATGCAAATCGCACCAGGCTAGCGCAACTGCTGCGCCAATCGCTCCAACACCATCTCGGCCCGGCGTGGATCGGCGGCAGCGCCTTCGGCGTTCTGCAGGGCAACCCGGGTTTCACGGTCGTCGCCACGGACCACCACACGCGCCTTTTCGCCGTCTTTCACCGAATCACGCTCGTCATCGCTGGCGAACAGCTTGCTCAGCCACCCCTGCTCCGCCTTTTCGCCCGCATCGGCCAACCGATCAACGTAACGGACAAAATACACACCCTCGGCGCGATTACGGTCTTCCACAACGAACCCGATGCGATCCAGCGCTATGCCGGTGCGTCGCCAGGCGCGGTCAAAGCCATCTTGCACAACGACATGCAGTTCACTTCCGGCTTTCACCAGCTCGGCTTGCGGCCGCTCCGGTTCTACCTCAGCGAGCATGCGACTCGAGGTTTGCGCATCAACTCCCAGGGAAACCATAATCCGATTCAGCATCTCCTGAGCCAGTTCGGGATCGCTCGGACGCGGCTGCCAGACCAGGTCCTCATTGCCCCTTACCTGCTGCTCCATCACCACCTGCTCTACCCCGTAATGGGTCAGATAGAGTTCGGTTTTGTTATCATCAGTACGCTCGAGGCGCACACGAAACTTGTCACGCGATGACGCAGAATAGAGCCGGTCGAGCAACTTGCGGAGGAACCCTTCCGGCCTGTCGGTCGGATCGTCGGTCCAGCGGGTTTCCATAATGCCGATATCCGGCTCATCAATCTCGAGCTCGAAACCGTGCTCCAACCAAAATCCACGAACCCGGTTCCAGACGTCTTCGGGCGCGGCATCAATCTGGAGCCATCGCTGGTCGCCCCGGCCCTTCACCTCAACATTGCTCTTGTTGGCAAGCACAGCCGAACGTTGACCGCCTGCGTCCGTCACAGAGGCGTGCTGGCCGGACGAAATTTCCGGCAGGGAGGTGTCGTTCCGCACCACCGGACTGGTCAGGTCCGGCGGAATCTCCAGTGGCGGCAGCGTTCCGGCCTGCCGATACTCGGCATTACGGGTGGACTTGGAACCACTGCTACAGCCGGCCACCAGTGACAAAAGGGTCAATGCCGCCACGATCAAAATCAGTCTTCGCACCGAAAAATCCTCAACACTCAAAAATGGGGAGCACCCGGTTCCTACAGAACGCCCGCTTGGCGCAGTGCGTCGCGTACCGTTTCGTGGTGTGCATCCGAAAGTACGGTCAGAGGCAGACGAATTCCGGGCGGGATGAGCCCCATTTCATGCAGTGCCCATTTGACCGGGATAGGATTCGCTTCGACGAACAGTTTGCGGTGCAGGGGCATCAGCTTACTGTTGATCGCCTCCGCCATTTCACGGTCGCCTGCAATGGCGGCCGCACACATCTCATGCATCTGCCTGGGAGCAACATTGGCAGTCACGGAGACATTTCCCTTGCCACCCATCAGCATCAGCTCCATCGCCGTCGCATCATCACCGCTGAAGATGTCCATCCGGTCGCCGCAGCGCTCGATCAGTTCCCGGGCACGCTGCATGTCCCCGGTCGCCTCCTTGATGCCGACGATATTAGAGACATGGGAGAGCCGCTCAACGGTATCCGGCAGAAGGTCACAGGCCGTACGACCCGGCACGTTATAAAGGAGTTGAGGCACCGGAACCGCCTCTGCGATAGCGGCGAAGTGCAGGTACATGCCTTCCTGAGTCGGCTTATTGTAGTAAGGTACCACCAGCAGGCAGGCGTCCACCCCTGCTTCCATGGCGCAACGGGTCAACTCGATCGCCTCCCGGGTGGAATTGGCGCCAGTACCTCCTATCACCGGAATCCGGCCGCCGGCCATGTCAACCACCCGTTTTATCACCCAGCAGTGCTCGTCATGATCGAGCGTTGGGGACTCTCCGGTGGTGCCAACAGCCACGATTCCGTCCGTGCCGTTTTCAATATGGAACTCGACCAGCTGTTCCAGGCTCTGCTCGTCGATGGAACCATCGGCCCGCATCGGCGTTGCCAGGGCCACCAGACTGCCATGAAACATGCCCGTTCTCCAGCCGAAAAATTAAGAATGCATGGTACTTTGGCACCTGTTTGAAGACAAGCGAACTGTTCCGCAGGCGGGCGCTACCAGAGGTGAGCGGAGCATTGTGCCCCGTGGTCCCCGTGTACCCCGTGTACCCCGTGGTTACAATCCTTCATTGATTCCGGCCTGAGCAGCAGGGGTACGGCGCGCAACAAAATAACGCCTGCAGCCGCACCAGGGGCGGCTATGTCGGAGCCCATATTGGGTGATAAACTCAATATGGAACCTCCAAGGATAAGAACTCTACCGCATGACTCAGTCCAAGTATCTCGTGATCTCCGCACTCGGCAAGGACCGGCCCGGTATCGTCGATCGCCTCACCGGTCCCGTAATGGAAGCGGGCTGTAACATCCTCGATACCCGCATGACAGTTCTGGGCGGCGAGTTCGCCATTCTTCTGATGGTGGAGGGCTCCTGGGCTGAAGTCGCCAAGCTCGAACACCTGCTCCCCGTGCTGGAAAAGCGGCTTGAGCTGACCATCATCGCCAAGCGCACCGAAGAGCGCCCCGATCGGACCGGCGGGATGCCCTACCTGATCAATGTGGTGTCACTCGACCATCCGGGTATCGTCAACCAGATTGCCGGATTTTTCTCGACCCGTAACATCAACATCGAGGATCTCTATACCGAGAGCTATCGCGCGGCCCATACCGGGACCCAGATGTTTTCGGCCAACATCACGGTAAACATTCCCGGCGATATTCACATCGCCCAGTTGCGAAACGAGTTTCTCGATTTCTGCGATTCGCTCAATCTCGATGCAGTCCTCGAGCCGGTCAAGGGTTGAGCAGTTAACCGCCCGCAAGCAAACGGAACCAGTCAGTTGCTGCAGTTGCCGGCAGTCCAATTATTCCGCCGTCCCTGCGCGCGGCGAAGGATCAAAGGCCAATATCGAAAGGAGCGGACAACCATGAGCCAAATAGCGATCGGAAAGGAAATCCCCGACTTCAGCCTGCCTGCGACCGGCGATCAGACGATTCGTCTGTCGGATTTGAGGGGTCGGAACCTGGTGCTCTATTTTTACCCGAAGGACAGCACACCCGGCTGCACCCGGGAAGGACAGGCGTTCGGTGACCTTCATGATTCCTTTCATAAGTACGATACGGTCATCCTGGGCGTATCCCGGGACAGCGTGAAGGCCCATGAAAACTTCAAGGCCAGGCAGGGCTTCCCCTTCGATTTGCTATCGGACAAGGAAGAGCTCCTCTGCAGGGCATTCGACGTTCTCAAGGAAAAAAACATGTATGGTCGCAAGGTCATGGGCATCGAGCGCAGTACTTTTCTTGTCGATGCTGCAGGGATCCTGCGGGAGGAGTGGCGCAAAGTGAAGGTGGACGGCCATGCCGAAGCCGTTCTGGAGGCTGTTAAAGGACTCCATGCACAAAACCATGAGTGAGAATTGCACCACTGGGATGCAGATTGCGCGGGGTTTTTACAGCGTTTTTTCTCAACAAGCGTGCCCGTCCCGCGCTCGAAAAATATCCGGAGTTTTGAACATTCAATGACTGACAACAAAAGCGCCCGTCCGGCCGGTAAACGGCTTTTTGTGCTTGATACGAACGTGCTGATGCACGATCCCACCGCCCTGTTCCGCTTCCAGGAACACGATATCTATCTGCCGATGGTCGTCATCGAAGAGCTCGACAATAATAAAAAAGGCCATTCGGAAGTTGCCCGCAATGCTCGCCAGGCAAGCCGCTTCCTCGACGAAGTGATGACGGGTGCCAACAAGGCCGACATCGACGCGGGCCTTCCCCTCGGTGAGCCGGGGGAGAGTGCCGGGCAGCGCCCCACCGGCCGGATCTTTTTCCAGACCTCCAGTATGGAGGCCAATCTTCCCGCCACCCTGCCGGGCAGCAAGCCGGATAACAATATCCTCGGAACGGCCCTCGCGCTCCGGGAAACGCACGCTGAACAGACGGTCATCCTGGTATCGAAGGATACCAACATGCGCATCAAGGCTGCCGCTATCGGTATTCACGCCGAGGATTACCGCAACGATCAGGTGCTGGAAGACGTCAATCTGCTCTATAGCGGTAACGAGGAGTTGACCAGCAATTTCTGGGAATTACACAGCAAGGAAATGGAATCCTGGAAAAAGGAGGGGCGCACGTTCTACCGCGTAGCCGGTCCCGACGCCGCTCACTGGCATGCCAACGAATTCCTTTTCCTGAACGGAGACGACAACGAGCCCGCTTCCTTCGAGGCCGTGGTGCGGACGGTGGAGGATGAAAGCGCCATCATCGAAACCGTAAAAGATTTCCGCGGCAGTCAAAAGATTTGGGGCATCTCCGCCCGTAACCGGGAGCAAAACTTTGCACTGAATCTGCTGATGGACCCGGAGATCGATTTCGTGACGATGGTCGGTCAGGCGGGTACCGGCAAGACGCTGCTGACCTTGGCGGCCGGCCTTGCGCAGGTCCTGGATGAACAGCTTTACAGCGAAATCATCATGACGCGCGTCACCGTTCCGGTGGGCGAGGATATCGGTTTTCTCCCCGGCACCGAAGAGGAGAAGATGGCCCCCTGGATGGGCGCCCTGATGGACAATCTCGAGGTTCTCACCCAGTCCGAACACAACAGTGACTGGGAGCGGGCAGCCACCCAGGAACTGGTGGCCAAGCGAGTAAAAATCCGCTCCCTGAACTTCATGCGGGGTCGGACCTTCCTCAACAAGTACATTATCATCGATGAGGCCCAAAACCTGACCTCGAAGCAGATGAAAACCCTGATCACCCGTGCCGGTCCCGGTACCAAGGTAATCTGCCTGGGCAATGTCGCCCAGATCGATACGCCCTATCTGACCGAAACCAACTCCGGTCTAACCTACGTCGTCGATCGTTTCAAGGGCTGGGCCCATAGCGGCCATATCACCCTGCTCCGCGGCGAACGCTCGCGGCTGGCGGATTTCGCTTCCGAGGCGCTTTAGATCAAACCACGGGGAACTACGGAAAACCACAGAGAACACAGAGAACACAGAGAACTTCTTTTAAAACTCTCTGTGCCCTCTGTGGTTTAAAAGCCGTTCCCTTGTTCCCCGTGGTTAACTGCTCGCCGGCTCTTCGGGCATTTGGTCGTCGGGTTCGGTGCGGGGCCAGGCACGGATCAGGGCATTGACGAGGGTGGCGAGCGGGATGGCGAAGAAGACGCCCCATACGCCCCACATTCCGCCGAAGACGAGGACGGCGACGATAATCGCCACCGGGTGCAGATTCACCACTTCCGAGAACAGCAGCGGCACCAGGAGATTGCCGTCGATGGCCTGGATAATCCCATAAGCGACCATGATCCAGGCAAACTCGGGAGTCCAGCCAAACTGGAAATAGGCAATCACAGCCACAGGAAACGTGACCACGGCAGCACCGATATAGGGCACCAGCACCGAGAGCCCCACCAGCACCCCCAGCAGAATCGCATACTTGAGGTCCATCAGGGCGAAGATCACATAGGTCACCACCCCGATGATAAGGATCTCCCAGAATTTGCCCCGCACGTAGTTTCCGATCTGGATATCGACCTCATGCCAGATATGCGAGGCAAGAGAGCGCTCCCGTGGCAGGAAGCCGGTCACCCAGACGACGATGCGGTGCTTGTCCTTCAGGAAGAAGAACACCAGCAGCGGTACCAGAATCAGGTACACCACCAGGGTGATGAGACCCGGTATCGAGGAGATGGAGAGCGAAAGCATACGCTGCCCGAGATTGGTGATATGGAGCCGCAGCACGCTGATGATTTCATTGACCTGCTGCTCCGAAATGAAGGCGTAATGCTCGGGCAGTCGCAGCAAGGCGTCGCGGCCGGTGCTGACATAGCTCGGCAGCTCACGAATCAGCTCCACCGTCTGGGTCCACAGCAGCGGCACCACCCCGAACAGCAGGAACATCAGGAAAGTCATGAACACGAGGAAGACCAGGATAACACTGCTGGTCCGTCCGCCTCCTTCCCGCTCAAGGACCGCGACGATGCCCTCCAGCAGATAAGCGATGACCATCGCCGCCAAGACCGGGGCCAACATCCGGCCCATGGTCAGAACAACACCAAAGCCAAGCATCAGCAGCACCACCAGCAGCACTGCCTGCGGGTCCGAGAAGTAGCGCCGGAACCAATCGGTGATGACGTTCATCGGTTATCGTCACCGAACTGCTTTTCATAGTGTCGCCGGAAGACTACCTCCAACTCGTCGATGACCTGAGAGGCGGCCCGGCCCTGCATGACGTGCTGGGCCATCAGGGCCGAGGTTTCATGAAGCATTTTAGAGCGGTCGAGCATGTGATAGGTCTCGGAGAGCCGCTTGATGGCCCCGATGACGCTCTCCTGCTCCGGACGGGGGATCGGTTTGGGCTGCTTGTCCACCGGCTCGCTCCCGGCCCGCTCCACCAGGAACTCTGCAAATGCCACCAAGGTGTCACGCTCTGCATCGGGCAAGCGCCGGAAGCACTCCAGCAGGTTTTTTTCGGGATGGCCCATAGTGGTCGCTCAGGGATGTTCCTGACAATAGATCTTGGCGAAATCGAGCAGCTTTTCGATCGCCCGCAAGCGGAATTTCTGCTTCTGATGGACGAAGGAAAACGGACGCTCCATGGGCGGCTGGATATTAATCGCCAGCAGTGTACCCAGCTCCAGCTCCTTGGCAATGGTGGCGCGGGATACAATGGAGATTCCCATCCCCGCTTCGACCGCGCCCTTCACCGCTTCCGGGCTGCCCAGTTCCATCACCACATCAAGATTGGCCGAATCGATGGAGGTCTGCTTGAGCTGATCCAGAATCACCTCACGGGTGCCGGAGCCCTCTTCACGACAGATGTAGGGGTACTCCAGCAGGGTGGAGATGGGAACCGAATCCCGGCCCGCCAATTCGTGTCCCGGAGGGATGATCAGCACCATCTGGTCAACCCGGCAGGTCTCGACCACCAGATTCTTGTTATGGACTGGTGACTCCACAACTCCAAGGTCGATAGAGTTATTCTCCACCATGGCCACAATGGCATCGCTATTGGCTACCGAAAGGCGGATCGTCACCTCCGGATACTTTTTCTTGAAGTCTCCCAGGAGGGCCGGCAGCATGTACTCGGCCACGGTGGTACTCGCCCCGACCAAAAGTACCCCACTCACCTCTCCGGTGAGGTCCCGGACAGCATTCTCCATCTCGGCATAGAGCGCAAAAATCCCGTCGGCGTAGCGATATACACGCTCTCCCGCTTCGGTCAGGCTAATCCGGTTATGCGTACGATCGAAAAGGCGGGTATTGAAATACTCCTCGAGCTGGCGAACCTGAAAAGTTACCGCCGGCTGGGTCATGTGTAACGATTCGGCCGCTTTGGTAAAGCTGAGCAACCGGGCCACGGTGTGAAAAACTTGCAGGCGTCTATCAGCCATATCGAGTTATCGTTTTATGCGCGCCATTTATGGAGGAAAGGATACTTTATTCGAACCAGCGGGGACAATCCTCGCAAAGTGCTTCAACTGCAGCAATTCTGAGTCAATACAGCGTCAACCGGTTCCCCCTGTTCGCTTCCCGATCTCTAATCGCGTGCCCGGATGAAGTCGACGCGCTTGCGCATGAAGGCGTAGTACATCACCGGGATGACCACCAGCGTCAGCAGGGTGGAGACAAAAATCCCGAAGATCAGCGAAATCGCCAGTCCGCTGAAGATCGGGTCATCGAGGATGAAGAAGGCGCCCATCATAGCCGCCAAGCCGGTCAGAACAATCGGCTTGGCACGAACCGCACCCGCACGAACCACCGCCTCATCCAGTGCAGTGCCCTCCCGCACCTGCTGATTAATGAAGTCCACCAGCAGGATCGAGTTGCGGACAATAATGCCTGCCAGGGCGATCATGCCGATCATCGATGTCGCCGTGAACTTGGCGTCCATCAACGCGTGGCCCGGCATCACCCCGATAAGGGTCAGCGGAATGGGAGCCATAATGATTAGCGGTACCAGATAGGACCGGAACTGGGCGACGACCAACAGATAGATGAGCAACAGCCCCACCGAGTAGGCGATTCCCATATCGCGGAAGGTCTCGTAGGTCACCTGCCATTCACCATCCCACTTCAGGCTGTACTCATAAGGGGTTTTCGGCGGGTCGATCAAAAACTGGTTGATAGTGGCCCCGAACGCTAGCGGCTTCTGCAGTTTATCCCGAATAGCGAACATACCGTAGAGCGGACTGTCCAGTTCTCCCGCCATATCGGCCGTCACATAGACCACCTGCTGCAGATCCTTGTGATGGATCGCATTTTCCCGAGAGGTCTCCCGTACGTGGACCATCTCGGAAAGCGGCACCAATGTGCCCTGCCGAGTCTTCATCCGCAGTTGCAATACCGATTCGATCTCCGCCTTGTCGGCAACCGCGAACTCCAGGCGAATCGGCACCGGGTATTTCATGTTGACATCGTGGAGGTAGGAAACATCACTGCCGGATAGTGCCGCGTGGACCGCCTCGACCACGTTCTGCTGCGGCACCCCGAGCAGCGCCGCTTTCTGTTGATCGACCCGCAGGATGAATTTCGGTGCGGGCGTCTCCACGGAATCATCGATGTCGATGATGTCCTCGGTCGATTCGAACACCGCCCGAACCTCCTTGGCCACTTCGATCTGTCCCTGGTAATCGAGTCCGTAGATCTCCGCCACGAGCGGTGAACGTACCGGCGGTCCGGGCGGTACCTCGACGATTTTGACGTTTGCATCGTACTGACGCCCAATCGTCTGGAGCGGCTCGCGCACCGACAGGGCGATGTCGTGACTCCGGCGCTCACGGTCCTTCTGATCGGCGAGGTTTACCTGAATATCGCCGACGTTGGCGCCCTCTCGCAGGTAGTACTGGCGCACGAGCCCATTGAAGTTGATCGGCGAGGCCGTGCCCGCGTAAGCCTGATAGTCGGTGACCTCGGGAACCGTCGCCAGGTACTCGCCGAGTTCGCCCAGTACCCGGGCGGTACGCTCGACGCTGGTCCCTTCCGGCATATCGACCACGACCTGGAACTCCGATTTGTTGTCGAAGGGCAGCATCTTCATCACCACCAGCTGCATGCCGACCAGTGCCATGGAGCCCATGATGAGCACTATCACCGCGCCGCCCAGTATCCAGCGCCTGCCGCGCCCCTTGCGTTCGCTCAGAAACGGGCCGATACCACGCAGGAACAGTTTGTAGAGCCCGGTTTCACCCGATTCATCTCCACTATGGGCCGCATGCGAACGGCTCAGCAGCTTGTTCGACATCCAGGGTGTGATCATGAATGCCACCGCCAGGGAGATCAGCATGCCGATACTGGCATTGATGGGAATCGGACTCATATAGGGTCCCATCAAGCCGGTTACGAAGGCCATCGGCAGCAGTGCGGCAATGACAGTGAGGGTTGCCAGGATGGTCGGGCCCCCTACCTCATCGACCGCGGCCGGGATTGACTCCAGCAGGCTCTTGTCTCCGAATTGCATATGGCGATGGATATTCTCCACCACCACGATGGCATCATCGACCAGTATCCCGATGGAGAAAATCAGGGCGAATAGCGATACCCGATTGAGGGTGAATCCCCAGGCCCAGGATGCGAACAGGGTAATGGCCAGGGTGATGACCACTGCGGTGCCGACAATGATGGCCTCCCGCCAGCCCAGGGCCAGCAGCACCAGCAACACTACCGAGGCGGTGGCAAACATCAGCTTTGTGATCAGGGTCTGCGCCTTGTCGTTAGCCGTCTGACCGTAATCGCGGGTGACGGTCGCCTGGACCCCGTCCGGTACAACGATGCCCTTCAGCTGTTCGAAGCGCTCGATAACCTCATTGGCAATCGCCACCGCATTGGTTCCAGGCTGTTTCGCAATCGCCACCGTCACGGCAGGAAACTCACCGGCGGTATCGATCCCCTTGGCTTCGGCCGCAGGGCCGGTACCAAACCAGGCATACTGCTCGGGCTGATCGGGACCGCGACTTACCTCGGCCACGTCATCCAGATAGACCGGCTTGCCGTCATGGACTCCCACCACCAGCGAACGCACCTCGTTCACCGACGTCAGGAACTCACCGGACTGAACCAGGATTTCGCGATTGTTATTGACCAGCGCACCGGAGGGGCGGGTGGCATTGGACACCTGCAGGGCCTGACGCAGATCGTCGAAGGCGATGCCATAGCCGGCCAGCCTGGCCGGATCCAGCAGGACATGGGCGACCTGATCCGGACCACCGATGGTATAGATGTCCCGGGTACCCTGAACGCGCTTCAGTTCCGATTCGATGGCATGCGCCACCTTCTGCAGCTCATAGCCACCGATGGCGGGGTCCTCGCTCCACAGGGTCAGCGACACGATGGGAACATCATCGATGCCCTTGGGCTTGATGATCGGCTGGGCTATGCCCAGGTTCTGCGGAAGCCAGTCCTCGTTGGAAAAAATCGCGTTATAGAGCCGAACGATGGCACTGGTGCGATCCTCACCCACCTCATATTCCACCGTCAGCACCGACAAGCCGGGCTGCGAGGTGGAATAGACGTGGTTCACTCCTTCGATTTCGGAGAGGATCTGTTCGGCTGGAACACTGATAAGGTTCTGGACCTCCCGGGCCTGCGCACCCGGGTAGGCAATGAAGATATTGGCAAAGGTGACATTGATTTGCGGCTCTTCCTCGCGCGGGGTAACCAGCACTGCAAAGACGCCCAGCAGCAGTCCGACGAGCGCCAGCAGTGGCGTAATCTCGGTAGTAAGGAAGCGGCTGGCAATGCGGCCGGAGATACCCAGCTTTTCACTCATTGAGCTTCACCTGCACGAACGTCCTTCAGGTAGACACCGGCCCGAATCGGGTCCAGTGCAACCTTTTCACCGTCGGAGAGCCCGGCCAAAACCTCGGTCATGCCGTCGTGGTCACGGCCAACACGGATCTGTCGGAAGCTGATACTCCCATCCCGCACGACGTAAACAGCGGTGACCTCGGAACGGTGGACCACCGCCTGGCTCGGAACGAGCAGTCGCTCCCATTCGCCGACGGTAAAAGCCACTTTGGCGAACATACCCGGATAAGAGCCGTGCCGCCCATCCGGCAAATCGACCCGAACTCGAAAGGTATGGCTCTCAGAATCCGCATAGGGACTGACGGTTATGCTTTTGGCCTCCACCACCTGTTGCTCTTCGCCCACTGCGGCGGGAAGAGTAATGCGCGCCTGCCCCCGCTGGCGGACCTGATCTACGTACGGCTGGGATACGTTGGCCGTGGCGCGCAACTGCTCGAGGGAGAGGCCGGTCATCAGGGGCTGCCCCGGACTGGCCGTTTCACCGGGCTCCACATGTCGCTCCACCACGATGCCGCTGAAGGGGGCCCGCACCCGGGTATTTTCAAGCTGATCCCGTGCCTGCTCCACCGCCGCCCTGGCCGATAGCAGGGCGGCTTCGGCCTTGTCGAACTCGGATCGAGACACCAGGTCGCGGTTCAGCAGATCCTGCATGCGTCTGAAACTGGCCTGCGCCTCGGCAAGCGTGGCCTCAGCCGCATCCAGCGCCGCGCGCTGCTGCTGGTCGCGCAGACGAACAATCACTTCGTCTTTGGAGACGTAGTCGTCGATATCGAAATTCACTTCGAGAATCCGCCCGGAGGTCTGCGCCGAAACCGTGGCCCGGTGCACGGCTTCGAGAACCGCGTCGAAAACCTGTTCGCGTTCGATCGTTTCGACCCGCGCCTCGGCGACGGCAAACGGCAGCTGGGCGGCACCGGCAATGGTCGAGGGGGCAAGCAGCAAGGCAGCCGCAGCGATCAAGGGTTGTATCCGCATGCGTTTCGATCCTCTATGACAGAGAGGCATATTAGTAGATTCTTATATTCATCAGAAAATGGTTACGGGACCATCGATTTTCAAGGCCACCAAACGACAACACCCCGGCAACGGCGAACGCCGCAGCGGGGGTGAACACGTTCCGGTGGCAAGCCCCTCTAGTGTACTGGCCCCAGCAAACGAACTAACTGGAAAGCGGCTTTTCACCCCGTGAGAAGGACATGCCCGAGTTGAAGAAGCCGTAACCGGCCCGATCCGTAGCCCGGGTGTGCTGCATGGCGGTTTCGGCGTGCCGCATGAGGGATTCGGTCTCTTCCCCGTCGTTGGGGAAAACGCTGATGCCGACACTGAGCGTCAGGAACAGCTGGTAGCCGTCGGCTTCCACCGGTTCGGAGAAGGCGTCAATCAACTGCTGCGCGATCACTTCCAGCTCAGCCGAGTCATCCACCCCGGAGATGATCGCAGCGAACTGCTCCCGTTTCAGGCGCGCGAGTCCCTCGGCACGGTCGAGATTCTTCTTGATTCTATGGGCCGCCGCAGTCAAAAGACGTTCGCCGAGGTCCTCCATCTGTGCCTCACCCAGCAGTCCCGACAGATCGATTCCGACGCACATCACGGCCAGAGACTCGTTGGTCCTGCGAGCGCTCAGCAGTCCCCTGGAGAGGCGTTCGACAAACAGCACCCGGTTGCCCAGGCCGGTGAGCGCATCCCGCCCCACCAGGTGTTGAAGCGACTCCTGACGGGCCAGACGACGGGTCACATCCTTGCCAGTGGCTACGAAATGGGTTACGTCACCGTGCTCATCACGGACCGGAGTGATGGTTTTGGCCTCGTAGTAGAGATCGCCATCCTTGCGACGGTTGATGAACAGATCGGTAAATGGCAAGCCGTTGGTGAGCGCCCGCCACATACGGGTGAAGAAATCGGGGTCCTGTATACCGGAGCTGAGAATGCTGGGCTGTTTCCCGGTGACATCCTGGCGTTGATAGCCGGTCACATCCTCAAACGCGGCATTCACATACTCGATAACACCATCCCGGTTCGTGATCATGACCATATCGGCCGTCTGCTCCAGGGCCCGAAACAGCTTTTCACGCTCCTGCTCGGCCTGTTTACGTGCAGTCACGTCACGGGTCAGGCCGGCACATCGATATATCCGTCCCGATTCATCGCGAATCGGAAACGAATGAGTGGCCAGCCAGCGCTCGCTGCCATCGGGTCGCTGGATACGATACTCGTCGTTCAGGCCTACCCAGCCTTTCTCCACCAAAATGGATTCAATACGGTCATAGTCCTCGGGATGGACGAAATCGAGGAACTCGTCGAGTGCCCCGAAAAGCGTGGTCGCGGGACGCTCCCAGATCTGCTCAAATCCCGGATTGACGTAAATCATCCGTTCTTCGTCCAGATCGATCAGCCAGAGCACGCCATCGATGTTGCCGGCCAGCTGTCGAAAATGCTCTTCACTCTGCTGCAGCGCCAGTTCCGCCCGACGACGCTGCCGACGCCCCTCCGCCTCCCCCAGCTCTCTCTCTACTGCCGAGTTCAGCCGGGCCAGATTGTCCTTCATGATGTAGTTGTGGGCACCGGCGTGGATCGTATTGATCACGGTCTCCTCGCCGACCGCCCCGGAGACGACGATAAAGGGAAGATCCAGCGCGAAGCGCCCCAAAAGGCGGAGCACGTCGAGGGCGGTGAAGCCGGGCAGACTGTAGTCGGACAGCACGAGATCCCAGCTCTCCGAAAGAGCGGTCTCGACGTCGCTCAAGCAGTCCACTTGGCGGTATTCGGGACTGTAGCCACCCTTGCGCAGTTCGCGCATAAGGAGGAACGCATCGTCTTCGGAATCCTCGACAAGGAGAACTTTTAGATGGATCGTGCTCGCGTGAGGTTCCATTGAATTCACCTGGTCCGTTGGCCGATCCGGTAATGCCGGAGAGCCTATCCTATTCAGGCTTGGAAGTCGTCTCAAGTGAAAAGCACCTGAAAAACGTACGTCAAGGAGCAGTAACCAATGAAATCAACAACATAGCGATAGCCACAATTTCCTATTCCTGGAATATGCGATATCACCAACCGGTTTCCTGTCTGGTACGGATTTAACTCTTCTTTACGCCCGGAAGGCGGAAGCAGAAACAGGCGCCTTCACCTTCACGACTGTGGGCCCAGACCTCGCCACCGTGGCGCAGAATGATTCGCTTCACCGTCGCCAGTCCAATTCCGTCACCCTTGAATTCCGATGGGCTATGAAAGCGGTTAAAGGCGCCGAACAGATCCTTCGCGTGAGTCATGTCAAAGCCGACACCGTTATCACGCACACAGAAATAGCGCCGCCCTTCACCGTCCTTCTCGGTACGAAATTCAATCCGTGGCGCCGCTTCCCGCGCCGAATACTTCCAGGCATTGCCGAGAAGGTTTTGAACCACCACCCGCAGCAGGGCCGGATCACCGATGGTCTGCATATTTTCATCGAAAAACACTTCCGTCTGACGCTCCGGTTCGGCAACCCGCAGTTCTTCCAGCACGCTGCGCCCCACTTCCGTCAAATCCACCGGATGCTGCTCCATCTGCTGCCGCGTGACCCGGGAAAGGAGCATGAGATTGTCAATAATCCCGGCCATCCGTTCAGTATTGGCGGCCACACGGCCCAGGTAGTGGAGCGCTTCTCCCCGGAATTGTTCACCAAAATCCTCCAGCAGGACTCCGACAAAGCCGTTGATGGCGCGCAATGGTGCGTGCAAATCATGGGACACCGAGTGACTGAATGTCTCCAGTTCCCGGTTGACCGCCACCAGCTCTGTGGTTCGCTGGGCCACCAGTTCCTCCAGATGTTCCCGATAGCGAAGCAGTTCGCGCTCGTTCGCCTTGCGGCCGGAAATATCCCGAATCACCGCATGGGTAGCCGGTCGACCCTCGTAGTTCATCGGTATCGCGGCCACTTCTACCGTTACCGTGCTGCCATCGAGTCGCAGCATGTCACGCTCCTCCAGTGGAGCCGGTTCCCATCTTTCGATAGCCAGCTGCGCCCTCTGTGAAACAGTTTCACGACAGTCGGGCGCATAGAGACTGTTGATAGGCCGACCGATGAACGCCTCTGCTGAATCGGCACCGAGAAATTCGGCACCGCTCTGGTTCATGGAGACAATCACGCCTTCACACTGGGTAACTTCGAGTTCAAACGAGATCTCCACCATTCGGCGATAGCGCTCTTCCGCCTCGGCGAGCTGTCGCTGGGCAGTACAGCACTCTGTCAGATCGACAGCATTGGCCACAAAGTACTCTGCCCGCAGATCATCACCACCGACCGCAGTAATGGAGCAGGAGAGCCGTCGCCGTCCGCCTTCCGCCGTCCTCCAAATGATGTCCTGCATCCACTGGCGGTTCTTGAGCGGCAACTCGAAACAGCGACGGACCTCATCCGCGTACTCCGGAGCAATTACCGTTTTCCAGATGGCGACTCCAAGTACCTCCTGGGCCGGCAAGCCACTTAGCCGTTCGGCGCCAGGACTGAAGCGCACGATGTAGCCTCTGCTGTCCAGCACCAGTCCTACTGTGTTTTCAGAGCGAAACAGCGCGTCGGCCAATTCCGCCTCTGCCGGAAGGTCTTCGACCTCCGCGGAGTCATTCAGGGGCTTGGCGATAGCGAGGGTTACTCCAGCCCCGGTAGCCATGAGCGACCAGCGGCACAAGCGGTGCCCCCCGGGGGTGACAATGCGTGCCTTGACGCTCGACTCGGAACCTCTCATGTCGAGAGCGGACAAAAACGTAGAGTGGTCGTCGGGATGAAGCAGGTCGAAGAAGTCTTTCGAAGTGAACTCCGTCAGTGCAGCAGTAGCTCGGCTGTAATCCAAAATCGAACCGTCCGGGCCGAGCACGAATACCGGTTCGGTGATAGCAGGAGCGGGCCCTGCCAATCCTGGTCCGCTGTAGTCGGTCGCGGCTTCTTCAATTTTGTCCATCATTCCCCGCTTTGAGTCAATCCAGGACCCAGGAAATCTTTTTATTGGTTAGAAACATAGATCAGATGCCAAGCTTCTGCCTTAATAATTTTTCAGATCCGAGAATTACGTCACTGTTTGAAGGCCGCTTTGCTGCCATCGGCAGCGCCTCGTTATAATGCAGTTTCATTTCCACCTTGCTAATGCGCTTTAAACTCTATGGCCCAGTACATCTATACCATGAATCGTGTCTCCAAGGTGGTACCGCCAAAGCGGACCATTCTGGAGAATATCTCCCTCTCTTTTTTCCCGGGCGCCAAAATCGGCGTGCTGGGCCTCAACGGTGCCGGTAAATCCTCGCTGCTGCGCGTCATGGCGGGCATCGATACCGAGATTGAGGGCGAAGCGCGTCCGCAACCGGGAATCAAGATCGGCTACCTGCCCCAAGAACCGCAGCTCGATCCCGAAAAGGATGTACGCGGGAACGTGGAAGAGGCCGTCAAGCCGATCAAGGACGCGCTGGACCGTCTGGATGCGGTCTATACCGCCTATGCCGACCCTGATGCCGATTTCGACGCCCTCGCCAAGGAGCAGGGCGAACTCGAGGCGCTGATTCAGGCCACCGACGGCCACGACCTCGAACGTCACCTGGAGATCGCCGCCGACGCCCTGCGCCTCCCTCCCTGGGATGCCGATGTCACCAAACTGTCGGGCGGTGAACGCCGCCGCGTGGCGCTTTGCAAGCTGCTGCTGGAGAAGCCGGACATGCTGCTGCTGGATGAGCCCACCAACCACCTGGATGCCGAGTCAGTAGCCTGGCTGGAGCGCTTCCTGCATGACTACAGCGGCACCGTGGTGGCGGTCACCCATGACCGCTATTTCCTCGATAACGTCGCCGGCTGGATCCTGGAACTGGATCGCGGCCACGGTATTCCCTGGGAGGGCAACTACTCCTCCTGGCTGGAGCAGAAGGAGAAGCGCCTGGAGATGGAGCAAAAGCAGGAGCAGGCACGCGTAAAAACGATGAAGCAGGAGCTGGAGTGGGTGCGCTCCAACCCCAAGGGCCGCCAGTCCAAATCCAAGGCGCGTCTCTCGCGCTTCGACGAAATGGCCTCCAGGGAGTATCAGAAGCGCAACGAGACCAACGAGCTCTTCATACCGCCCGGTCCGCGTCTGGGGGATGTAGTGGTCGAGGCGGACAAGATCCGCAAGGGCTTCGGCGACCGGCTGTTGGTCGAGGACATGTCTTTCGACCTGCCCCGCGGCGGCATTGTCGGTGTGATCGGCCCCAACGGGGCCGGCAAGACCACCCTGTTCCGCATGCTGACAGGCGAGGAGAAGCCCGACGGTGGTGAACTGCGTATCGGCGATACAGTAAAACTGGCCTACGTGGATCAGAGTCGCGATGCCCTGGACGCGAAGAAGAGCGTGTGGGAGGAGATCTCCGATGGCCGCGACATCATCACTGTGGGCGATTTCGAGCTTAACTCCCGCGCCTATGCAAGTCGCTTCAATTTCAAGGGTGCCGACCAGCAGAAGCGGGTCGGGGATCTCTCGGGAGGCGAGCGCAACCGGCTGCACCTCGCGAAGCTGCTACAGAGCGGCGGCAACCTGCTGCTGCTGGACGAGCCTACCAATGACCTGGACGTGGAGACCCTGCGGGCCCTGGAAGAGGCGATTCTGGAGTTTCCGGGCTGCGTCGTGGTGATTTCGCACGACCGCTGGTTCCTCGATCGCGTCGCCACCCATATTCTCGCCTTCGAGGGCGACTCCCAGGTAACCTGGTTCGAGGGCAACTATGCCGACTATGAGGCCGATCGCAAACGCCGCCTCGGTGACGAAGCCGCCAACCCGCACCGCATCAAATACAAGCCCCTGAAGGTCTGATCGAACCACGGGGTATACGGAAACTTATTGAATTAACCACAGAGGGCGCGGAGGTCACAGAGCACCATAATAGTTCCCTTTTCCGGTGGCCTATGTCCCTTTGGTGGCCGAGAGCGGAATTATTCGATTCAACAGGGGACACGAGGTGAGGGGCTTTCCCTTTTCATTCTCCGTGTCCTCTGTGCCCTCTGTGGTTTTAACTGCCTTCGGGTGTCCCCGCGTGCCCCCGTGGTTAATCCCCGCCGGAAATTGACTCCCGACAGGGGAATCCGATAAAACAGGCTCCTCCGTAAAGCAAAGAACCCTTCCACAGAGGTGGCCCGTGTCCGATACCAAGATCCTGCTCGACGAAAACGAAATCCCGACCCACTGGTACAACGTCATCGCCGATATGCCCAACCCGCCGGCAGCAGTCCTGGGGCCGGACGGGAATCCGGTTACACCGGACGCGCTGACGGCGATCTTCCCGATGTCCGTCGTCGAACAGGAGGTATCAACCGAGCGCTGGATCCCGATCCCCGAGAAGGTCCGCGAGATCTATCGCCTGTGGCGGCCCTCGCCGCTCTACCGGGCACGGCGCCTTGAAGAGGCCCTCGGCACTCCGGCGAAGATCTATTACAAGAATGAGGGCGTCAGCCCTGCCGGATCCCACAAACCGAATTCGGCCATCGCCCAGGCGTTCTACAACAAGGAAGCGGGAATCAACCGCCTGGTAACCGAAACCGGTGCCGGGCAGTGGGGTTCTTCCCTGGCTCTCGCCGGACAGATGTTCAATATGGAAGTGCGCATCTACATGGTGAAGGTCAGTTACGATCAGAAGCCGTTCCGCCGTTCCATGATGCAGACCTGGGGTGCCGAGGTCTTCCCCAGCCCCACCGACATGACCGAATCGGGCCGCAAAGCCCTGGCCACTGATCCCGACAATCCCGGCTCACTGGGCATTGCCATCTCTGAAGCGGTCGAGGAGGCAGCCTCCCGCAAGGACACCAACTACGCGCTCGGCTCGGTGCTAAACCACGTCATCCTGCACCAGACCGTCATCGGCCTGGAAGCCAAAAAACAGTTCGAGAAGGCAGGTGATTACCCGGACATGATCTTTGCCCCTTGCGGCGGCGGATCCAATTTCGCCGGGGTCGCCTTCCCGTTTCTTGCCGACAAGGCGGCAGGCAAAGATATCAGCCTGGTGGCGGTCGAACCCGCTTCCTGTCCCACCCTGACCCGCGGCCACTACGCCTATGATTTTGGCGATTCGGTGGGCCTGACGCCGCTGATGAAGATGTATACCCTGGGGCACGACTTCATGCCCCCGGGCATCCACGCCGGAGGACTGCGCTATCACGGCGACAATGTGCTGGTTTCACAGCTATACGACGAAGGCATCATCGATGCGATCGCCGTTCCGCAGCTGGCGACCTTTGAAGCCGGTGTTCAGTTCGCACGCACCGAGGGCATTATTCCCGCCCCGGAATCCAACCATGCCATCCGCGCCTGCATCGACGAGGCCCTGCGCTGCAAGGAGAGCGGGGAGGCCAAAACGCTGTTCTTCAATCTCTCCGGACACGGCCACTTCGATATGGCCTCGTACGACAAATACTTCAGCGGCGATCTGGAAGACTACGAGTACCCCGAAGCGGCCATCCATGAGGCACTCGACCACCTGCCGAAAGTGAGGTGAACGGCGATTAACCGCAAAGACGCCAAGAGCGCAAAGGTACAGCTGAATCGGGAATGACCGAAAATACCAATAGATACCACGGGTATTCGGTGTCTTCGATGCTTCCCTAAATGGAATCGCGGCGAGGCGCCGCTCCCAGGCTGTCATCGCCGGTCGGCCCCGTCCGCATTTGATCGCTCTTTCTTTGCGCTCTTTGCGCCTTTGCGGTTTTTCCGTTTTCCCTGACCGGCCGATCCCAACAACTACAATTCTCCCAGCACCACGGAAACATCCGAAGGAATCCCATGACTACCGAACCGCTTGCTGCCAGTGCGCTTTTCCACCCCTGCGATGCCGGCCAGTTCGAATTCGAAACTACGGCCGAGCTCGAAGAACTGACCGAGATCATCGGTCAGCGACGCGCGCTGGAGGCCGTCCATTTCGGGGTCGGGATGCGGCGCGAGGGATATAATCTCTACGTGATGGGCCCGTCGGGGATGGGCAAACACACCCTCATCGAACGCTTTCTGGGTGAAAAGGCCGCCGCCCGGCCTACTCCCCCCGACTGGGTCTACGTCAACAATTTCGACCAGCCCCACAAGCCCCGCTCCCTGCGTCTTCCTGCCGGTCAGGGGCGCCGCCTGCGTGAAGATATGGAGCACTTTATCGAGGAGCTAACCGGCTCCATTCCGGCGGCTTTCGAAGGCGACGAATACCGGACCCATATCCAGGGCATCGAAGATGAACTGAAGGAGCGGCAGGAACACGCCTTCAACGAACTCTCGGAAGAGGCGGCCAAACACGACATCAAGCTATTTCGTACCCCCAGCGGCTTTGCCTTCGCGCCCATGCGCGACGGGGAGGTGGTTGGGCCCGACGAGTTCGCCAAGTGGCCCAGGGAGGCGCAGCAGCATACGGAGGAGATTGTCGCCAACCTCCAGGAGAAGCTTCAGCGGGTGATCCAGCAGATCCCGGTCTGGCGACGTGAGGTGCGGGACCGCATCAAGGCTCTTAATCGTGAAGTCACCATGTCCGTGGTGGGTCACCTCATCGACGAACTCAAGCAGCGCTACACCGATTTGCCCGACGTGACCGCCTATCTGGATGCGGTTCGCCAGGACGTGGTGGACAACGTCAAGGACTTCCTCAAGGGTGAGGAGAGCGAGAACATCCCCGGCCAGCCGCAGGAATCGGACCCGCGCGTCCTCCACCGCTACAAGGTCAATGTGGTGGTCGATCACAGCACCACGGAGGGGGCTCCGGTCACCTATCTCGATAACCCGACCTATCTGAACCTGGTGGGCCGGGCCGAGCATTTGGCCCAATACGGCGCCCTGGTGACCGATTTCACCCTCCTCAAACCGGGCGCATTCCACGAGGCGAGTGGAGGCTATCTCATCCTCGACGCTCACAAGCTCCTCACCCAGGTCTATGCCTGGGAGGGGCTGAAACGGGCCCTCTACTCCAATGAAATCCGCATCGAATCGCTGGAGAAGATGCTCAGTCTGGTCAGTACCGTGTCACTGGAGCCCGAGCCCATCCCGCTGGATGTCAAGGTGGTCATCCTCGGTGATCGCTTTATCTACTATCTGTTGCATGCCTACGACCCGGACTTTGCCGAGCTGTTCAAGGTTGCTGCCGATTTCGAAGGTCACATTGACCGAACCCGGGAGAGCCAGGCACTGTACGCCCGGCTTATCGCCACCCTGGCCAAAAAGGAGCAGATGCGGCCCTTCGACCGTGGGGCGATTGCCCGGGTTATCGAGCATGGGGCGAGGCTGGTGGAGGATTCGGAAAAACTGACCACCCACATGCGCTCCATCGCCGATACCCTGCGTGAGGCAGACTACTGGGCCGGCGAGGCGGGCCGCGATACGGTCACCGCGGAAGACATCCAGACCGCCATCGACCACTACGTCTATCGCTCTTCCCGGGTCCGGGAACAGATTCAGGAGGCCATCCAGCGCAATACCATCTATATCGAGACCGAAGGTGCCGAGGTCGGCCAGATCAACGGATTGTCGGTTCTTGCGATGGGACAATATGCGTTTGGTCAACCGTCCCGGATCACCGCGACGGTACATATCGGCGAGGGGCATGTGGTCGATATCGAGCGCGAGGTGGAGATGGGCGGCCCCATACACTCGAAAGGCGTGCTCATTCTCTCCTCGTTCCTGGCATCCCGGTATGCACAGGACCATCCGCTGTCCCTTTCGGCGAGTCTGGTGTTCGAGCAGTCCTACGGAGGCGTTGATGGTGACAGCGCCTCACTGGCGGAGTTGTGCGCCTTGATCTCGGCGCTGTCGGGAATCCCGATCAAGCAATCGTTTGCCATGACCGGTTCGGTCGATCAGCATGGAAAAGTTCAGCCCATCGGCGGTGTCAACGAGAAGATCGAGGGCTTTTTCGATGTCTGCCGGGCCCGTGGTCTGAATGGTGAACAGGGCGTGCTGATCCCGGCCTCGAATGTCAAACACCTGATGCTGCGTTCGGATATCGTGGAAGCCGCCGGACAGGGGCAGTTCCATGTCTATCCGGTGGAGAACGTGGATCAGGCCATATCCCTGCTCACCGGAAAGGCAGCCGGAGAGAGAGACGAGGAAGGGAACTACCCGGAAGACACGCTTAACGCCCTGGTGCAAAATCGGCTTACCGAGATGTCGCTGGTCCGGCAGACCTTTGCCGACCAGGCGAAGGATAAACCCAAAGACGACGAGGGCGGGATAAAACTCGATGAACCATCCTGACCAGGACCGCCACGAAAGGCGCCGCATCCTGCTGGCGCTCGATTACGCCCGGGATCAGGTCACACTCAAAGCCGCTGCACTGCTGGCCAAATCGATGCGTGCCAGCCTTGATGCCATCTTCGTTGAGGACGAGGAACTGCGGCGGGTCGCCCAGCTCCCTTTTGCCTGCGAAATCGGCTTCGGTTCAGCCGTTGTGCGCCGAATGGAGCTGCCCCGCCTAGAGCGGGATCAGAGAAACCGTGCAACAGAACTGCAGCGTTTGCTCCGGCGTCAGGCCGCAGCCAGCCGGGTACAATGGAGCTTTTCGGTAACACGAGGCTCGCTGCCCGCGGCCGCCCTGGCGGCCCTCCCCGAGGCCGACCTCTACATCCTGCCTCGCCGCAACGGCTACCTGGAGCAGCAACGCCACATACCCGGAGTCATCACCACACTCCTCGATGGCTCCCCGCAGTCGCTACACGCCCTCGAAGCCGCAGCCGCCCTGTCGGACCACGTCCCGCTGCGCATCCTGGTCCCCATGAGCAAAAAGGGCAATGCGTTACGTGCCCGCGCCATGCCACTTCTGCATCGACTTCAACACGCCGCCCTTTTCATTCCCATCGAGGATCTCAGCCCCGAAACCATCGCGGCAAACGTCCGGGCAATTGGCGCCAGCCTCCTGGTACTCGGCCATGCCGGGCAATTTTGTGATGAGGGCGTGCTGAAAGCGCTGCAGAGCGCCACAGGCACACCGCTCATCCTGGCCAACTGAATAGTGCCACACGGTTGCGGCTGTGCCGTGGAACTCCCATTAACCGGTCCGACAATCGATCCTGGATAGAGCAGCGAGCAAAGGGACGTTCGCAATCGCGGTACGGTATACCCGTCCTTTGGCGATCTTTTCTATGATAACGGAATGACAGAAGTGAACCGGTCCAGGCTCTTGAAATTGGGCGTCAGCAGCTGTCTTTTGGGCGAGGCGGTCCGTTTCGATGGCAATCACAAGCTGGACGCCTACATCACCGGAACCCTGGGTCGGTTCTTCGACTTCGTGTCGATCTGTCCCGAAGTTGCCATCGGTCTGGGGGTCCCGCGTCCCGCTATTCGCCTAGAAGGCGACCCCGTGCACCCGCGCCTGGTGGGAGTCCATGACAAGAGTCTCGACGCCACCGATGCCATGAACGCCTTCAGTGCCCGCCAGCTCCAGACACTGGATGAGCTTTCCGGGTATATCCTGAAGAACCGATCACCAAGCTGCGGCATGGAACGGGTGAAGGTGTATGGTGAACACGGCCAGGTGCGATACGGCTCCGGCCTGTTCGCCCGGGCATTGATGACCGCCTATCCCCTACTGCCTGTGGAAGAGGAGGGTCGGCTGGGCGATCCGGACTTGCGCGACAATTTTCTCGAGCGGGTGTTTGCCTTCCGGCGCTGGCAGAACCTGCTGGCGACCGGGCTCACCACACGTGCACTGCTTCATTTTCATACCATCCACAAACTGAGTCTGATGGCCCATGAAGCGGAAGCGTACCGGGAGTTGGGGCGCATGATGGCCGCCGCCGGCAAGCGGCCTCTGGCGCAGCTGGCGGACGAATACATCGAAGCCTTTATGAGGGCCCTGAGAAACCCCGCAACCACCAAACGCCAGACGAACGTGCTTCACCACCTGATGGGATACCTGAAAAACTCGCTGCAGCGGGAAGACAAAGTGGAGCTGCTGGAGATCATCGAGGCCTACCGGCAGGAACAGATCCCCCTCGTGGTACCGATCACACTCCTGAAACACCATTTCCGGCACTACCCGCACCCCTACGTGGCCGAACAGGTCTACCTGAATCCCCCTCCGGAAGAGATGCTACTGCGCCGCGGAGGCGTCTGAGAGGAATCCCGCCCAGAACTCAAAAAGGTCCGGCCCTGCAGCCTGGCGGGACCGGACCTTTTTGTGACGTCAACGGTTCAGGATTTCGGTGCCCAGGATTTGCACCAGCCGCTGGCCACCACCTGATCCCCCGGGAAAAGCGGGCAGTCACCTTCTGGAGCATCGCCGCCCTGGTAGAGGGCGCAGTTTGAACAGCTCTGGCCATCCACCCCACTCTCTCTGGTGTACTCCAGGGACCTGGCGGTCGGATCCTCCTCGGATACCGGTGCCGCTACTGCACGTCCAGCAAAACCCACCGCAGCAGCAATTGGAAAGACTGCAACGGTTTTGATAAACGCGCGGCGGGCGGCGTTGTTACTGTTGTCGGTCATGGATTCCTCCTGTTGGCTAAATTTTTAAAGTGCCGACAGAAACTTCTGGTCGAGAAAACAGGAAAAATCAAGAAACCGGGCAATCTGTCGGGGCAACGCATACGTTCAGAGACCCGGCTCCCGACATTCCCTGCATTCCGCAAATTCCGGGAAACAGAAGCAGGGGACCACCGACGCTCTCGCCGATCCAGAGATGTGGCACGGCTGGTCGCAATCGATTACTGTCCAGAGATGGACGAGGTTTGGCAGCGACTCGCAATCGCATTGGCCCTGGGGCTACTGGTTGGCCTGGAACGGGGCTGGCAGGGGCGCGAGGAAGAAGAGGGCCACCGGGTCGCCGGTATTCGCACTTTCGGCCTCATCGGCCTGTTGGGTGCTGTGTGGGCACTGCTGGCGGAACAGTATGGTGCCCTGGTGTTGGGTATCGCCTATCTCGGGTTCGCCGCTGCCGTTACCAGTGCCTACATTCTTGGCGCCCATAGCGATCGGGGTTACGGCATTACCACTGTGGTCGCGGCACTGCTGACCTTTGCGCTCGGCGCCCTCGCCATCCAGGGCTACACAGCAATCGCGGCGGCGGCTACCGTGGTCATGACGACCCTGCTCGGCATGAAGCCCATCCTCCACCGATGGCTTACCCAACTCGAACAGCGCGAGTTGTTTGCCACCCTGAAGTTACTGCTGATCTCGGTAGTGCTGCTGCCCATCCTGCCGAATAGCGGCTACGGGCCTTCGGGGGCTCTCAACCCCTATGTCATCTGGTGGCTGGTGGTGCTGATTGCCGGTATCTCTTTTGTCGGCTACTTCGCCATCAAGATCGCGGGTACGCGCATCGGCATCTTTCTCACCGGCATTTTCGGTGGCCTGGCCTCCTCCACAGCCCTCACCCTGGACCTCTCACGTCTGGGAAAGAGAAACCGCGGCATCCATGCACTGCTGGCAGCGGGGGTGGTGGTCGCTGCCACGACCATGTTCCCGCGTGTACTCATCGAGGTTGCGGTGGTGAACCCGGGTCTGCTGGACGCCCTGGTAGCGCCACTGGCTGCGATGAGCGCCGCCGGCTACGGTTTCGTTCTGTGGACCTGGTTCAGTGAGAAGCGTCGAACCCAGCAGCAGCCGATTCGGTTGCAAAATCCATTTGAACTGCTTCCGGCATTGAAATTCGGGGCACTGCTGGTAGCCGTGATGCTGGCGGCAAAATTCGCGCAGCTCTGGTTCGGCGATGTCGGGATCTATGTGACTGCCGCCCTCTCGGGCATTGCCGATGTAGACGCCATTACCCTCTCGCTGGCCCGGCTGTCCAGGGACGGCCTCGCTCCGGAGGTGGCGGTCCGCGGCATCATCATCGCCTCGGTGGTGAATACGTTCGTGAAGGTAGGACTGGTGGCGGGGATCTGCGGCGGGCGCATGGCGATGCGGGTAGCGCTCATGCTGGGCGTTACGGTGCTGGTGGGTCTGGTCGTGCTGTTCACAACCACCTGATGGGGCCACGGAGGCGCAGGGGCGCCTCCGTGACCTTCAGACAAGGATCAACTCAGAGTCTTGCCGGCATAATCGGCGATGCCGGGATTGTTGGCCACGTTCTTGAGCTTGGGCGTATTGAGCTTACCCACACCGACCGTCTTCTGGTCGCGCAGATACTCCGCCACCACCTCCCAGATGGGGGCGCCCGGCGACTGCGAACCGACAGTGGCCCAACCAGCGACCTTGTACTGCTTGTCGGCCTCGACCTTGGTGCCGTCATCGAGCTGCATGTCACTGACGCGCTTACCGATGGTGGCTGTCGGGTTACAGGTGTAATCGAGCCCGGAGACCCGCACCATGTCCCCGCCCTGCTGGTAGTAGGGATCCTCGTTGAAGAGGTTGTCGAGCACGTCCTCGAGGATCAACTTGATGTCGGCACCGGACATCTCGCGCACGTAGGTCTCCGGATAGGTGGTCCCCGTCTGGTCCATGATGTGTTCCATCGTGATGGCCTGCCCCGGCAGCACGGTAGTCCCCCAGCGGAAACCGGGCGACAGGGCAATCTGCGCATCGCCGACCGCACGCTGCGCATCACAGATGATCTGATCGAAGGTACCGTTGAAGTTGCCGCGCCGATAGAGGAGGTCCTCGGCTACCGCCAGCTCTTCACTCAGCGTCTCCATATAGGGGGCGCGCACCTCGTCGATGTAGGCTTCCATCTCGCGGTCAGGGTCCAGCATGTTGGAGAAGACCGGCAGCAAACGATAGCGAAAGTCGCGCACCTTGCCGCCGCGCACGTCCAGGTCCAGAACGCCCAGGAACTTGCCGTTGGAACCGGCATTGGTGACCAGGGTCTTGCCACCCGGGTTCTTGACGATGGAGGGCGCCGGCATGCCGTCGTGGGTGTGGCCGCCGAGGATGGCGTCGATGCCGCTGACGACCGAGGCCATCTTCAGGTCCACATCCATACCGTTGTGGGAGAGGACCACCACCAGGTCCGGCTTATCGTTGGCACGGATGTTGTCAACCAGGCTCTGCATAGCGTCGTCGCGGATGCCGAAGGTCCAGTCCGGCATGAAGCGCGAAGGGTTGGCGATGGGGGTATAGGGGAAGGCCTGACCGATCACGGCCACCTTGGCGCCGCCCACGTTGCGGATGGTGTAGGGCTTGAAGGCGTGGCCACTGTCCTCGTTGTAATCCGGAAAGTCCTCGAAGCGATAATCGAACATCGCCATCTCATCGACCCGGACGTTCTGTGCCACGAACTCACCTTCGAAGTCCTTGATATTGTCGAGCACCTCCTCGTCCCGGTAGGTGAACTCCCAGTGGCCGGTCATGATGTCCACCCCCAGCTTGTTGCAGGCGCCGACCATGTCCTTGCCGCGGGTCCACAGCGAGGTGCCGGAGCCCTGCCAGGTATCGCCGCCGTCGAGCAGGAGGCTATTGCCGTCGCCGCGTGACTCGCGGATACCCTTCACCAGGGTGGACAGGTGGGCAAAACCGCCGACCTTGCCGTACTTCTCCGCAGCCTCACCGAAATTCAGATAACTGAAGGCGTGGGCCTCCAGACTTCCCGGCTTGATGTCGAAATGCGCCAGCAGCTTGTCGCCGACCAAGTGGGGGGCGCGCCCATACGCCTGATTGACGCCGAGATTGATGTTGGGCTCACGGAAATAGACGGGCTTGAGCTGTGCATGGCTGTCGGTGAAGTGCAGCAGCGAGACATTGCCGAATTTGGGGATTTCGTAGAGGTCGGACGGGGCCGCGTTGGCCTGTCCGCCCTGCTGACAGCCGGGCAGCATACCCGCGGCACCGGCGATCCCCATCAGCTGTACAAACTGGCGGCGAGTTATCGACATGGGTTGTATTTCCTCCTGGGTGGGTATTTCGCTCGTTCGGGTATCGAATGCACCCTTTATTCGAACGGCATTTTTTTTCAAGAGAACGATTCTATTGGATATTGCCCCCACCATCCAGCGGCCGGGTGTGGGTTCGACGAAGCCGGTCGTGCTAAAATAGGCACCACAAAATGCAAGGTAATTCCCCTCTCATGACCGGCATAGAAAACGCTCAGTATGACCTTACCGATGCTGCCTTCTCCCTGAGCACGGCGATCGACCTGCTTGCCAGTATCGATACGGACAGCTCTGCTCATGAGCTGACGGAGATTGTGCGTCAGCTCGAATCGTTGAAGAGTGGCCTGGACAAGAGCTGTCGGCGGCTCAATCGATTGCACGAAAGGGAAGAGCACTGATCCGCTGTGAGTGAACCGCGACGGCGTTTCCTCGCCACGGTCGTAAAGTCCATGGCCCTCTTCGCCGTGGTCATGTTCAGCCTGGCATTGTTCGGATCACTGCCATCCAATCCCGGCGGTGATATCCGGCCCGGTTTGAAACTGGCGGTAGGCGATATGCTCCCCGGAGAGTTCCGCAGAGCCGATTGGCAGGGCCGACCGCTTGTGGTCCTGCGGCGTACACCCGCGATGCTTGCAGCACTGGCCGATACCAGAGATCTGCGCGACCCCGACTCTAACGCCTCCCGACAACCGCCGGCCGCCCGCAATCCGGGCCGTTCACTGCGTCCCGAGCTCTTTGTCGCCTATGGTTTCGGCACAAGTTCGGGATGCCCGGTCGATTTCGTGCCAGCGGCGGAGAGCGTCGGAATGGAAGGGTGGTCAGGCGGTTTTCGGGACCGTTGCGACGGGTCGCTCTATGACACCGCCGGTCGCATTTACCGGAACCAGCCCGCCAGCAAAAACCTGGTAGTCCCCTCTTATCGTGAAGCGGGCACCGGCCACATCGAATTGGAGAACCGGGATTGATGCTCCCGTGACGGCCTGGCCGACTATTGACTCATTCGCGACTCAAGTTTGACCCGGCCACGGCGCTGGTTTTCAATAGCGAACCCTGCCATTAACAACAGACAGAGAAAACACATGCCGCTCATTCGCCCTTTTCCGGGCCTGCGCCCGGCACCCGGTCGTGCCGATGACGTTGTCGCCCCGCCCTACGACGTTCTCAATACCGAGGAAGCGCGGGAGCGCGCGGCGGGTCGGCCCTGGAGTTTCCTGCACATTTCCAAGCCGGAGATCGATCTGCCGGAAGGCACCAATCCGTTCGCGGCAGAGGTCTATGCCAAGGGCAAAGAGAATTTCGAGCGAATGCTCGCCGAAGGGGTACTGGTCCAGGACGGGGAGCCCTGCTATTACCTCTACCGTCTGATCATGGGCGAACATGTACAAACCGGGCTGGTAGCCGCCGCCTCGGTCGCCGCCTACGATGCCGGCCGCATCCGCAAGCACGAATTCACCCGCCCCGACAAAGAGGATGACCGGGTCCGCCAGATCGACAGCCTGGGGGCGCAGACCGGTCCGGTTTTCCTCACCTACCGGCACAACACAACCATTGACGACCTCGTCGAGCGGCTCACCGCGGCTGAACCCGATATGGATGTTACCGCCGACGACGGCGTCCGACACACCCTCTGGGCGGTCAGCGATACGGGCGCCATGCAGACCATTACCGACACCTTCGACGCCATGGAGCGCCTCTATGTGGCGGATGGCCACCATCGCTCCGCAGCCGCCTCGCGGGTGGCGGCGAAACGCCGCGAAGCCAACCCCGAGCATACCGGCGATGAGCCCTACAACTTTTTCCTCTCGGTCATCTTTCCCGACGTTCAGATGCAGATCCTGGACTATAACCGCGTCGTAACCGACCTGGGTGGCCGTTCGGAAGAGGCCTTTATGGAAGCGATCGCGGAGGCGTTCACGATCGAGGACGCCACCGCACCGGTCAGGCCTCGTGCAAGCGGCGAATTCGGCATGTATCTCGGGGGCAGCTGGTATCGGCTGAGGATCAAGGCCGAACGCATTCCCGAAGACCCCGTCGGCCGCCTGGACGTCAGTCTGTTGCAAAACAATCTCATCGAGCCGGTGCTGAATATCAGCGATCCGCGCCGGGACAAACGCATCGACTTTGTGGGCGGAATTCGCGGCCTCGGTGAACTGGAGAAGCGGGTGGACAGCGGCGCGATGGCAGCGGCCTTTTCCCTGCATCCCACCTCTCTCGAACAGCTGATGGCAGTGGCTGATGCCAATGAGGTCATGCCGCCCAAATCGACCTGGTTCGAGCCCAAGCTGGCCGACGGCCTCGTTTCCCACCTTATCTAGCAGGCTCCGGCTGGGGGGGCGCTAGTGATCCATGCGGGAAGTGGACCACTATTTCCCGCATGGACCACTAGGGTCGTTATACTAAGAAGGAGCTAATGGACACCTGTCAGAATGCCACCAGCGCCCTGCTGACGCAGCTGCGCCCGAAGACGCTACTCTGCATCGGAAGTGGTTGTGGTGCCTGGCAGAAAATGACCGACGTCCGGGTAACCGTCATCTCCGGCCCGGAGCCCCTAACTGAAATTGGCAAGCTTGGCCGTTTCGATTTCGCGTTGCTCCTGGATACACTGGAACGACTGCCCAAACGTACCGGCGAACAGCTCCTGGCCCGCCTGAGGGACCTGCACGGCGGCCATTTTGCCGTGCAGCTACCGGCCGAGTCGCATAGCGCCTGGAGCGATAATGAGCTGCGGGCGTTCGGCTTGGTCCTGCTGGCCCGCTGCAATGATCCCTCGAGCCCCGACCGGCTGTGGGGATTCGATATCAGGACCTACAAGCCAACACCCGAATGGCTGAACCCGAAGTTCTGGGCGCATCCAGAACTCTGGGATCGCTACTGGTGGTGAACCGGCCGTGTACAATGGAGACTCTTGCAACACGCCCCAAGGAAACTTGATGCACCGACTCGGACTCCTTCTTCTTCTCAGTGCTCTTCCGCTTTCGGCTCTTGCCGCCTGTGATGACCCTCCCGCAGCAGGTGTCAATTGGAGCGGATGTGACAAGCGTGGTGCAGAGCTGGAACGCACGGATTTGCGCGGGGCGCTCCTCACTCGCACGGATCTGACCGGTGCCAACCTGTCCGGCAGCCGTCTTTCCGGTGCCGACCTCAATTTTGCCATACTGAACGAGGCCAATCTGTCCCGCTCCCGACTGGATGATGCCCGTTTCCTTAGCACCGAAATGGCCGGCGCTGATCTTAGCGGGGCGTTGATGGACCGGGCTCGTCTTGATCGGGCAAACCTTTCGGAGGCCACCCTGGATGGAGCCCAAATCCAAGGCGCCAGCTTCTACCAGGCAAACCTGGAGAACGCCTCGCTGGTGGAAACCGATCTCCAGCAGGCGGAGCTGGGACAAGCCCGACTGGCCGGGGCCAATCTCAATCGGGCACGCCTGGTCAGTGCCGATCTGGAAGAGGCCATACTGGAGGATGCCTCTCTGGTGGAGGCCAATCTGGAGAAGGCAGGACTGGAGGGGGTGAAGGCCTCTTTTGCAGATTTCAGCTACGCCAATCTGGAACGGGCATCGCTGGTGGGAGCCGAACTGTTTCAGACCCGCTTCGAAGGAGCCAACCTGGCCGGCGCAATGTGGGCCGATCGCAGCCGCTGCAATTACGACGCCGTGGGCACCTGTCGCTGATCCTCCCGGGGAAGCGATTTGCCGGCCGAGATAATCATGCCGGGGTGGCCCTCGCGCCAGCAAGGACGTAGTCTGTCCCGGCCGGAGGCCCGCCTCTGCGGCGATTCGTTTCAAGTGGGCAGGGACCTCGAAAAACCCGCGAAGCCGCGGGTCGCAGAGCGCACCACCGCAAAATATACCTGTTCAGGCTGCCATTTGCTGTGCGATGTAATCCAGGCCCTCGTTGTCCTCCATGACTGTGGCCAGCGCCACCTCGGCCTGAATACGATTGAGACCAAGACGTTCCAGCATCATGTCGCTGACCTCCGTGGTGGCCGACTCGCCGATTCCATGACGCTTCAGCAGGGCATTGGCCACATAGACCAGGTTGGGGTAGACCGAGTAACGACTGTGATAGTTGGCATTGTGGTGCTCTCGGACCGCCTCCATGATTTCCACAGGCATATCCCAGGCATTCATCAGCCATAGCCCCAGTTCGGTATGGCTTACGCCCACTGTCTCACGCTCCAATTCCCTCAAAGGACGCTCGGAGCTCTCCTGCATGGCCCGATTGAGCCGCTTGAACTGCTCGGGGAACAGGTGCCCAAGCAGCAGAAAACCGAAGTTGTGCAACAGACCCGCGAGATAGGCGACCCCGGGCGAGGGCCGGCGGTTGTAGTCGATGGCGTTGGATAGCGCCTGAGTAAGGGTGCCGGTGTGAACGGCGTGGCGCCAGAAGGCATTCAGCCCGACAGGACCGACTTTCGCGTTGCGAAAGGTTTTGCCAAGTACCAGACCAAACGCGGATTCATAGACGAAGTCCATTCCCAACACCTGCACGATCGCCTGCTCGACCGACTCCACCTTGCCCTGGTAACCGTACAAGGGCGACGTGGCATAGCGGATGAGCTGAGCCGAAAGACTGGGGTCTTGCTCAATTACGGCAGCCAACTCACTGGCATGAGAGTAGGGATTTTTGCGCAGGCGTGTGATCTCCGATGCGATGCCGGGCATCGCCGGCAGCTCCGTCACCGATTCGACCCTGCGGCGGACGGCCTCCCGGTAGTTTTCAACTCCTGCATCGGCTCTATCGCAACGACTAATCACATGCCGCCGCCAGCTATCTGCCTGCAGGCGGGCAAAAGTGTCCCGGTCGGCACGAATAAAGACCCCTGGACGGCCCGAAGTGAAATAGACGGTCTCACAGCCGTTCAGCCGACTGTCCTGAATCGCACGCAGGCCGAAGGGCGCAGCCAGCGGAGGGATGGCTCTGGAATCGCACCCGGGAAACAGTTTCCGAACCTCGGCATCCGTGCCGATGCGCATCTCCCGCTTTAACATCCGGGAAAGACGCTCCAGGTCCGGTTTCCGATCGGCAGGAATGATCGCCAGTACGGCCGACCTGCCTGTTTTTTCCACGGAGACCAGGAGTACGGCGCGGGCCACCCTTTCGCCGGGCAGCCCGGCGGCTGCCAGTGTTTCATCGAAGCTACCGGTGGTCTCCGTCACACGGACCTTGTACTGGCCGCGCTTCTCCGCCAGATAGGTCAGGATTCTTTTGGGAATTTTCATGGCTCTGCTTCCCTCGCTGTGGACGTCTGACAGCCTTTGACTGCAGCCTAGCGGGGAATCAGGAGACAATGCCGGGAAGAGAGTCACAGGGGGTTCCGGCCCAGTTCACAGAACAGGGCATTGCCCCGTCAACGCCGACTCCCGCCGCGGCGTACGGCGTCTCTACCGAAACGGGAGCGAACCTGGTCGACGATGGTATCCACCCGACTGTTGCGGGCACGAACCTCGTGAAAGAGCGACTGCTGTCGGGCCTCGGGGGTTTCGAAACCGCTTACCCCGACCCCCAGCAGTCGAACCGATGGATGGGGGTGATCGAGTCGTTCCTCATAGAGTCGGAGGGCCGTATCCCGGATCTCCGAAGTCAAATCGGTCACTGCCGGCAAAGAGAGAGAACGCGTCACGGTCGTGAAGTCCTGAAAACGCACTTTGAGCGTAATGGTACGGCCCGCCAACTCCTGCCGACGCAGCCGCCAGGCCACCTGCTCCGACAGTTCCGAGAGCCACATCCGCAGGCTGTTCGGGTCGTGGATATCCCGGGCAAAGGTGGTCTCGTTGGAGACCGATTTGGTCTCCTGCTCGGAGACTACCGGTCGCGCGTCGATACCGTGGGCCAATTCCCAGAGATGCTCTCCGCCGCGCCCCAGATGGCGGACAATGAGCCGCCGCGAATAGTGCCGCAGCTGCCCCACCGTGCGGATCCCGAGGCGTTCCAGTTGGCGCGCCGTGGCCGGTCCCACTCCCCACAGTCGCGTCACCGGCAGGGGATCCAGGGTCTCGGCAATCCGCTCCGGGTCGAACTGAAAAAAACCGTCCGGCTTGTTCATGTCGCTGGCCAGTTTGGCCAGGAATTTGTTGGGCGCGACCCCGACCGAGGCGATCAGGCCCAACTCTTCAAGGATTTCACCCTTGATTCGGCGCCCGATCGCGGCGGCGCTGCCGAACAGCCGCAGACTGCCGGTTACGTCAAGAAACGCCTCGTCCAGGGAGAGGGGCTCGATTTGGGGCGTGTAGCGTTCGAACACGGTGTGGATCCGCCGTGAGACCTGCGAATACAACCCGTGGCGCGGGGGCAGTACCACGGCCTTCGGACACAGCCGCAGTGCCGTAGCCGTCGGCATGGCACTGTGCACCCCGAAACGGCGCGCCTCGTAACTGGCCGCCGCGACCACGCCCCGCCCCTCCGGAGTGCCACCGACGATCACCGGACGACCGCGCAACTCCGGACGCTCCCGCACCTCCACCGAGGCGAAGAAGGCATCCATATCGACATGAAGAATGGCCCGGCTCATGCGCCTATTTTACCCGTCTGCGGCTCGCATAGTCCGAAAATAAACCACGGGGGACACGGGGACCACGGGGTAAAACCGTTATCCAATCTTGTTCGATGACAACTCTAAGCCGTCATTGCGAGGAGCCCCAGCGACGCGGCAATCTGGGGTTTTGGGAGCAGGAGATTACTTCGTCGCCAAGGCTCCTCGTAATGACGACAGGGGAGGACAAGTTCTTCAGTAGAGCCTGTATTTCCTCTACACCCACCAATCCTGTCGACGCGCCGAAGGTTTCCGTTACCGCTTCAGCTTGGCCAGGGCATCGGCCATGGCGGAGTTGCCCGCTGCCGGCTGTTCACGTTTCCCTTGTTTTGGCTTGCCTCCGTCGGGGCGTCGCTCTCCCTTCGAGCGTTCGGTGGCCGTCTTTCCCTGGAGCGAATCACTCATGCGCATGGTCAATCCGATACGCTTGCGCGGCAGGTCCACCTCCATGACCTTCACCTTCACCAGGTCACCCGCCTTCACCACCTCCCGTGGATCCCTGATGAATTTCTCCGACATGGCGGAGATGTGTACCAGTCCATCCTGGTGAACGCCGATGTCCACGAAGGCACCGAAATTGGTGACGTTGGTCACCACGCCTTCCAGGATCATCCCCGCAGTCAGGTCCTTCATCTCTTCCACCCCCTCCTTGAAGGCAGCAGTCTTGAACTCCGGACGCGGGTCACGACCCGGTTTTTCCAGTTCGGCGAGGATGTCGCGAACGGTGGGCTCGCCAAATCGTTCATCCGTGAAATCGACCGGTTTCAGGGAACGCAGATATCGGCTGTCGCCAATCAGTTCATTGATGGAGCGCCCGCTTGCATCGCGGATGCGCTCGACCACGGGGTAGGACTCGGGATGCACGGCGGAGGCATCCAGCGGATTGTCACCGTTCATGATGCGCAGGAAGCCCGCCGCCTGTTCAAAGGCCTTGTCACCCAGGCGCGACACCTTGAGCAGCTGCTTGCGGGTGGCAAAGGCGCCATGCTCATCGCGAAAGGCCACCACGTTGGCCGCCAGTGCCGGACCGAGGCCCGCTACCCGGGACAGCAGCGCGCTGGAGGCGGTGTTGGCATCCACCCCCACGGCGTTCACGCAATCCTCCACCACCGCCTCCAGGGCGCGCGCCAGCCTCACCTGGGATACGTCATGCTGATACTGGCCTACACCGATGGATTTGGGCTCGATCTTCACCAGCTCCGCCAGCGGGTCCTGCAGGCGCCTGGCGATGGAGGCGGCGCCACGTAGTGAGACATCGACGTCGGGCATCTCGTTGGAGGCGTACTCGGACGCCGAGTAGACCGAGGCACCCGCCTCGCTGACGATCACCTTGCTCAGTTTCAGTTCCGGATGGCGCTTGCTGAGGTCCGCCACCAGCCGATCGGTTTCACGGGAGGCAGTGCCATTACCGATGGATACCAGATCCACGTGGTGCCTGGCGGCCAGCGTGGCCAATGCGGCTATCGATTCGTCCCAGCGATTCTTCGGGGCGTGCGGATAGATGGTGGCGGTATCCACCAGTTTGCCGGTACTGTCCACCACCGCCACCTTGACGCCGGTGCGCAGGCCCGGGTCGAGGCCCATGGTAGCCCGCGGTCCGGCGGGAGCGGCCAGCAACAGGTCGTGCAGGTTCTGACCGAAAACCTTGATGGCCTCCTCCTCCGCCGCCTCGCGAAGGCGCCCCTTCAGATCGGTATCCAGATGGGTAAGTATCTTGACGCGCCAGGCCCAACGCACGGTATCCGCCATCCATCGGTCGGCCGGGCGCCCCTCGTTGCGGATCCCGAAATGGGCGACGATATGCCGTTCACCGCTGGAGGGTTCGAGTGGGCTGCGCCCCTCGGCCTCGTCTTCCGGCAGGCACAGAGTGAGATTCAGTATCCCCTCCTTGCGCCCCCGGAACAGCGCCAGCGCCCGATGGGAGGGGATGTTTTTGACGGGTTCCGAATAGTCGAAGTAGTCCGAGAACTTGGCCCCCTCCTGCTCCTTGCCGGCCACCACGAGCGACTTCACGGTGGCGTTGTCCCAAAGGTATTCACGCAGCCTACCCACCAGTTCGGCATCCTCGGCAAACTGCTCCATCAGGATCTGCCGCGCCCCCTCCAGGGCCGCCGCACTGTCCGCCACTCCCTTGTCGGCATCGATATATTTCCCCGCCTCGGTTTCCGGCTCAAGCATCGGGTCTTCCAGTAGACCGATCGCCAACGCCTCCAGCCCCGCCTCGCGGGCGATCTGCGCCTTGGTGCGACGCTTGGGCATGAAGGGGCGGTAAAGATCCTCCAGGCGGGTCTTGGTATCGGCCTCGACAACGGCCTTCTTCAGCTCCGGCGTCAGCAGACCCTGCTCGTCGATACTTTTCAGTACGGTCGCCCGCCGATCCTCCAGCTCGCGGAGATAGGCCAGCCGCTCCTCAAGCCGGCGCAACTGGATGTCGTCCAGACCACCGGTCGCCTCTTTCCGGTAGCGGGCCACAAAAGGTACCGTAGCCCCGCTGTCGAGGAGCTGCACGGTCGCCTCGGTCTGGGCAACCCTGACGCCGAGCTCATCGGCAATGCGCTGGAAAATAGTCATGCAATACGTCCGCCGGTAGGTCAAAGACCCCGGATTCTAGTGTACTGTTGCATGCTTGGCGATACTTTCAGAGCCCCCCAAAAGCGTCAGGACATTGCGGTTTTGCGGAGTGCGGGTCGCTCCTATTGCGGATGACACAGGAATCACGGCGTGCAGAGACGACCTTTTTCCCGTCCAGAAACCGCCAACTCCTGATGGAATCGAACCTTCCGCCACCGGGGCCTTCGGTTACACTGTACCGAAGCCCGTTGCTTACTCCGTCATGGCAAACCTGCATACCAACCCGAGTTACCTGCCGCGCCCGCTGCCACCGCAACTTGCGGGACTGGCCGAGCTGGCGCTGGATGTGCGCTGGAACTGGAATCACGCCGCCGACCGTCTCTGGGAAAGCATCGACCCGGAACTCTGGAACGCCACGGGCAATGCCTGGCTGATCCTGGAGAGTGTATCCCACCGTCGGCTGGAGAAGCTTGCCGAAGATGAAACCTTCCGGTCGGAACTGGAGCGTTTGCTGGCGACCAGAGAGAAGTACCTCGCGTCGTCAAGCTGGTTCAGTGAAACCCACGCCAGTGATGAACTGAACGGTGTCGCTTACCTGAGCATGGAGTTCGGCCTGGGCGAGGCGCTGCCCATCTATTCCGGTGGGCTCGGCATCCTTGCCGGCGATCACCTGAAGACGGCCAGTGACCTCGGTGTTCCCCTGATTGGAGTGGGACTGCTTTACCAGCAGGGCTACTTCCGCCAAAGCCTGGATGCCACTGGTGAACAGATCGCCAGCTATCCCTATAACGACCCGACGCTGCTCCCGGTCATGCCCCTGCGCGATGTCGAGGGTGAGTGGCTGCGGGTCAGCATCGATTTGCCGGGTCGCGAACTTCACCTGCGGGCCTGGCAGGTCCAGGCCGGACGCAACCGGCTCTACCTGCTTGACAGCAACCATCCGCTGAATGGACCGGCTGACCGCGGCATTACAGCGGAGCTCTACGGCGGCAGTGTAGAGATGCGACTGCAACAGGAGCTGGTCCTCGGCATCGGCGGTTGGCGGCTGCTGCGTGCCCTTGCCATCCAGTGTGACGTACTCCATCTTAATGAAGGCCACCCGGCGTTTGCGGTCCTTGAGCGGGCTGCCGATTTCATGCGCCGCTCCGGCACCGATTTTTCAACAGCGCTTCGGGCCACGGCAGCGGGCAACATCTTCACCAGCCACACTCCGGTGGATGCAGCCTTCGATCGCTTTCCAAAGGAGCTGATCGCACAGTATCTGGAGCCTCTCACCCGATCGCTGGGAGTCGAACTGGAAGAGCTGCTGGCCCTCGGCCGCATCAATGGACCCGATGCCCATGAGCCGTTCAACATGGCCTACCTGGCTTTGCGGTGCAGCGCCCGCATAAACGGCGTCAGTCAGCTTCACGGCGAAGTCAGCCGCAGCATCTTTCAACCCCTGTTCCCCGGACGTCCCCGGCACGAGATACCCATCGGCCACGTCACCAACGGGGTGCATATGCCCTCGTGGGATTCAGCCCATGCCGACCGACTGTGGACCAACGCCTGCGGGAAAGAGCGCTGGCTCGGCGCGCAGGAGGGCCTGGAGGCGGGTTTCCGGGCAGTCGATGACGAGACCCTCTGGGACTTTCGGGGCCGTCAGCGCCAGGACCTGATCGGTCACCTGCGCCAACGGCTGGTCCGGCAGCTGCGGGCGCGCGGGCAGGGCCCCGCCCTCGCGGAGTCATTGATCGAACGACTCGATCCCAACTGCCTGACCATTGGCTTTGCCCGTCGTTTCGCTACCTACAAACGGCCCGACCTGCTGTTGCATGATCCGCAACGGCTGGAGCGACTGCTGAATGACTCCGAGAGACCCGTCCAGCTGGTAATCGCCGGCAAGGCCCACCCCAAAGATCGGCTGGGTCAAAAGATGGTGCGGCGCTGGAGCGATTTCATGCACCACTCCCGGGCGCAAGGTCGCATGGTATTCGTGGAAGACTACGCCATCGGTCTGGCCACCGAACTGGTGCAGGGGGTGGATCTATGGCTCAACACCCCACTGCGCCCCTGGGAGGCGAGTGGTACCAGCGGCATGAAGGTGCTGGTCAATGGCGGGCTCAACATTTCCGAGCTGGACGGCTGGTGGGCCGAGGCCTATCGTCCGGAAGCGGGCTGGTCGATCGGCGATGGCCGCGAGCATGATAGCGACCCGGCATGGGATGCCCATGAGGCAGAGCAGCTCTACTCCCTGCTGGAGAACGAGGTGGTGCCCGCCTTTTATAACCGGAATGAGCAGGGAATCCCCACCGCCTGGGTGCAGCGGCTGCGAGAGAGCATGGCCCACCTGACGCCGACGTTTTCCGCCAACCGCATGGTGCGCCAATATACCGAAGACTACTATCTGCCTGCAGCGGCGGAGTGGCGTCGCCGTGTCGATAACAATGGTGCGCTTGCAGAAGAGCTCGAGGCCTGGCGACACTCCATCAAAAAGCACTGGCCTCGCCTTCACTTTGGCGGCGGCGGCGTCGAGAACGATGGCGAACACTACCTTTTCCGCCTGCAGATCTTTCTCGATGAAATCGACCCGGATTTTGTGGCTGCGCAACTTTATGCCGTGCCGCGGAGCGAGGACGAACAGTCGGTCTGGCCCCTTGAGCGTGGCCAGCCGCTGCCCGGCACCGTCAATGGGTTCACCTTCCATGCCCGGGTCCCCGCCGATCGGCCGGCAGAACACTACACCCCACGGCTGGTGCCACATCATCCACACGCCCGGGTTCCACTGGAGAGCCCACTGATCCTGTGGAGGCACTCCAGCCTGAGCGCACCGTGAGTTCAGAGCGGGTTCGGATTGGTGCGTTTAAAAGATTTCACCCCCCGAGCCCCGACCTCTGCCGCGTGCAAAGCCGGTGTATTCCCCTTCGAGGCAGCCCCGCGCCCCTGTATACTGGGAGCCATGCGAATAATTCTTTCCGCTCTACTGCTGGGCACCATCCTTGCCGCCTGCAATGCCGGCGCCGAATCGCCGGGGCATGCCGTCGCCTTCATGTACCATCGTGTCGATGATTCCCGCTATCCCTCGACCAACGTCCGTCAGGAAGATTTCGGGGCGCAGTTGGACTACCTCGAGCGAGAGGGGTTTCGGATCTGGCCGCTGGAACGCATCGTCCGTCACCTGAAGACGGGAATGCCGATCCCCGAACGTACGATAGCGATCACTTTCGACGACGCCTATCACAGCGTCTACGAAAACGCCTGGCCACAGCTACGGGAGCGGGACTGGCCGTTCACGGTGTTCGTCAGCACCCACGGGGTGGACCAGGGCCTGTCCGACATCATGGACTGGGAACAGATGCGCGAGATGCAGGCGACCGGCGTGAGATTCGCCAACCACAGCACCTCCCATGATCATCTGCTCGCTCGCAGATCCGGTGAATCCGCGGCCACCTGGAACAAACGGGTAAAAGGAGATATTCGCGCAGCCGAGGCACGGCTGCGGGAGGAGTTGGGCGATGCAGTCAATCCGGGACGTTTGTTCGCCTACCCGTTCGGAGAGTACAGTTCGGCCCTCGCCGACCTCGTCGAGGACCTCGGCTACGTCGGATTTGGCCAGCACTCGGGGGCCATGGGCCCGTTATCGGACCTTCGTGCGCTGCCCCGCTATCCCATCAACGAGAACTTCTCGGACCTGGATGAGTTTGCCATCAAGGCAAACAGTCTCCCGCTACCGGTGATTTCACTTACCCCCCGGGACCCCCTGGTGGAGAGCAACAATCCGCCCCGACTGAGCATCACGCTGGCTCCGAATAGCATCGATCCGGAACGGCTGGCCTGCTATGGCGGTCCCCAGGGGCGCCTGCCACTGGAGCTGTCAGGGCGGGACGAGAACCGGTTTTCCATGCAGGCCTCCGAGCCATTCGAACCGGGCCGGGCACGCTACAACTGCACGGCGCCCTCAGCGGGCGGGGGTTGGTACTGGTTCAGTCAACCCTGGGTGATTCCGCCAATTGCAGCGGACCCAAATCACTAAGCCCGTTGTAGTCGATCATGGCGCGGATCTCGGTTACATAGTCGGGACCGCGTTCCGAATAGCGCAGCAACCCCTCGGCCAATACCTGCGGCTCCAGAGACCGACCAGCCTTTCGCAACTCGGCACGGATCCTGCGCAGTTCACTATAGGCGCGGCCCGTGTTGAGGTTCTTCAAATAGGCCCGTACTGAACTGCGCAGGTCCGGAAATTTGCGCACGTAATGGTCGGCACCCGCCGTGCGACGCAACGGCACCATCCCCTGATCCGCATTCCAGGTCCACTCCCCGAACAGATTGTTGCCCTCGCGCGCGAACCGAGAAGTACCCCAGGCACTCTCATTGGCCGCCTGCGCCAGCATCAGCCCGGGAGGGATCACATCGATGCGCTTTAATAATCGGCGCTCGAACAGCGGGTCGGCGACCTCCATCTCGACGCCGTAGTCCCTGGCGAGTGCTGTCAGCTGTTGCCATTGCTCGCTGTCGGGAGGCGGCGCACCGTTTTCAAACCCCTTGCGAACGGTCTGTCGCAGGTTCCGAACCCGCTCGTTCTCCGCCAGTACCACAGGAAGCATTATCCGGAAGAACAGGCTCTTTTTACGCTCCGCATGCAAACGGCTTACGTCCGAAGGAATCCTGGCCACCAGCAGTGGTGGAACCGTGTTCTCCGGCGGCCAGAAATAGTTGTGGCGGCTGAAGATGGATTCGAGTGTATCGGCGTCTGAAGCCGTTACGACTACCAAGGGGATCTCGAAACGGATAGAGCGGTCGCCCGGGATGACCACGAACCAATCCAGCAATCCGGCAACCAGAAGGGGCAGGACAACAGCGACCATAGACAGCAGGGGCAACGGCAACCGGGCATCGGATTCGGGAGTTTGTTGAAGCATAGGTATAACGCAGACATGAAAATTGGCGGGGATGCAAATTCTAAGAGTTCTGGAGATATTTCGCCATGGGAACTTTCCCAAGACCTTAAGGGCGTAATGAGCCGGAAACAGTCTCGGCATGCTGTCGGGCCGCGTTTTCAATCGCCTCGTGAGTCGGCATCCCGTTCTCCACGCCATCCATGATCAGCCGTTGCAAAATGGCGCCTAGCATGGTGATGTTGTCCCGCATGTATTCCTTGATGACCTGCAGAACATGTATCTCGAGCGGGGTATCGTCGTCGAGGGTGGCGGCGAAGTCGGCGAATTCCCGGCCCGTGGCCATCCAGTAGCAAAGGTCATAGATCAGGTCGAAGCTCTGCTGTAAAAACGCCTCGTCGTCGCCGCCGAGGTTCATTTTCACCTCGGCTTCCAGGCCCTTGCGAAATTCGGCGAGCCCGTAATCCACTGCGCCTTTTGCTACCTCTTCAGGTGTGAATTCCCACTGCATATGCCCTCCTCAGCCGAAAATGGCCTCGAAATTGTCTTCGTCATCCGAACAGACCGGGCAGGTATCCTCCTCCAGTCCGATAAAAAAGCGCCCGCAACTCTCGCAAAGGAACCGCCGCAGGGAGTGTAATGCTACCGGCGCATCCGCTGCGGGCTGCCAATGATGATGTAGCGTCAGCGCACCGGCCCCACACGCCTCAACACAGACACCGCACCCCAGGCACTGTCCGATCCTGAATTGCAGTTCCCAGCGGCTATCTCCTTCAAAAATCTTCAGTGCGCCGCTGGGGCAAACCCGGGCGCAGGACTCACAACCAGTACATCTCCCCGCTCGAGCATCGATGCTGCCGACTCCCAATAGAAGAGCGAGTCCAGTCGATTCGGGAACGGCCTCAAACCGTCCCAGTACCACCTCGGCCAGTCGGCGCCGCGCTGGAACGAAGTGCGCCGCAGCGCGGACAGCGAATGCGGGAACCTCCAACTCGACCTGGTCATGTGAACTCTGAACGACACGATTGGCCCAGCGGCGAAACAGTTGCCGGCGATCCGCCTGGTGCGTACGTCCAGTATCTTCGGTTTCCACGAGCGGCGCGCTCCAGGGAAGTCCCTGATCGGATGCCGCCTTACCCAACTCGTCAAGTGCACCGGCAAGCCCCTCCACCCGCTCTCCGCCTACGGGGGCATTGGCGCAATTCTCACAGTGTCCCGCGACCCGCAAGGTTACCGCGATTTCGCGCTGCGCTAGGCTGGCGAGCAGCGCAAGGTCCAGGTCGCCCAGACAGGGCACCCGCACCTCCCCTCTCAATCCGGACGGGGCACAGACGATGCTCAGCGACGGGGTCTCCGGCTTCACCAATGCCGCCAACGGAAGTCGGGCCGGTTCGAACACCGCTGTGGGACAGGCGGTACCACACAGGCCGCAACCGCTGCAGCGCGCTGCATCAAGCGTCACACCCTCCTCATCGGGTGTTAGCGCGCCGGGAGGACAGCCGTCGGCACAGCGGCTGCAGTGGCTGTAGCGAAAACGGTAACGCACGCAGCGCTGAATGCGGACCTCGGGAAGGGTTTCCATTGCAATGGCCATAACCGCTATTTCTTCTCGTCGGAGAATGTATGCAGCGCCGGGCCCGGCTGGCAGGTATCCGTCGGAATGGTATAGGTACCCGGCATCGCACCGCTTTCGATACTCGGCAGCAGGTCGGGCCGTATGACCCGCAGTGTATCGATTCCGCCCTTTACTGCGAACGCCTCCACCGTGCGAAGTCGCGATTCGACGGCACGCGCCGCCTCTTGTGCGATCTCGTCATCGGAGGCTATCACCAGGACGCGACCGGTCACCTCATCAAGTTCCGGCCCGAGATCGCGTCCATCCGGGATCGGCACACGACTACGTTCGGCCGGTCCACGGACATCGACCACGGGCCAGCCTGTGGCGCCCTCCAGTTTGGCCAAGGCCTCCGCGTCGACCACCACCTCGGCAACAGCAGTCGAGCCCATAGCGATCCACGGCAGAGCCACCATCAACCGGAACACGTAACACCTTCGTCCCGGGACAGCCGCTCTTCGAGTGCCGAAGTCGTCCCATCCACATCGCAGCCCGCCGGTAGCACCAGGCGGCGCGCCTGACCGTAACGCGTCCAGAAGCGCAGCTCTTCGACAGCATCGGAACCGCTATCGAGCCAGAATCGCTCACCGGCGATCTCGGCCATTTCGGCGCAGGCAAGCAGATCATCATCCTCTGGTGCCTCCACGGACACCAGCAGCGTCCCGCAGCCCGCGGCGATCATCTGCCCCGCCCACCACTGAGCATCGACATCGGTGGGCGTGCGATCCGCTTGCAAGACTAGCCAACGCGGCACCGGATTGGACACGGCAACAACGTTGAAATCGGCATTGCTGGTGGTGTCCAGCGCCCAACTCGACTTGGCCCGGTGCACCGGCAGCCACACGCCGATCCGCTCCCCGCCGTGACGTGCGATGGCCTCGGTAAAAAGGGCGCTGTCGTACAACGCAGACTCCCCCAGCAGGACCTGTTCGGCTCCCGCAACCAACAAGGCATCGATACGCCGGGCATCCGCCCGGGGCGATACCACACAGCACCCGGTCAGCTCACTGTCCGGCTCTCCGGCATCGAACAAGAAACGCCGTTCACCGCACACCTCCCCGCTTTCCAAGCCGAGAGTCTCTTTCCAGACCGCCCATTGGTAGCCGTTCATTACATACTCCCGTGGGAAAAGCGCAACGCCCGTACACCGGCGACTACGGGCGGGATGGGGAGCCCCAGACCGGTCACCGGCAGACGCTCGCGAAGCTCAGCCAGTGCGTCAACGATGGGGGTGATCTCAATGCCGGCATACGAGGGCGGGAGGCGCGACAGCACCTCGAGGCCATCTTCAACGAAGATGGCCGCACTCTCGCCGTTCTGCTCTTCAGCGAAGTGAAAGGCGAGCGCGGCAAACGCCAGGCCCTGCAAGAAGCGGGCGAACGGGTCGGCGTCGCCGTCCGGGGACTCCTGCACCGTCCGCGACCAGCGCTCATTGACCCAGTCATGCACGCCGCGGAAATCACCCGACTGCCACAATGCCGCCAGCTCATCCCACAAAAGCAAACTCATGTAGCCGCTCCCCCGCACTGCATCGGCCGGGTTACCGCATCGGGTTTGGGTGCCCTCAGCCTTGCCCCGTCCTCATCCGCGACGTCCAGTCCCAGCACCTCGAGTTCCGCGAGGGTAAAGGCCTCCAGCAACCGCGCCATTTCGCGGTAGAAGCTGTGTTCGGTCGCCCCTTCCACGATTTGCGCAAAGCCCCTGCTCCAGCGTCCCAGGTGTTTCACCCAGAAACGCTTCACCACCTTCCCGATACGACGCGCCTCGTTCTCGTTACCGGCAACGAGCGCTTCGGCCTGCCCTTCCAGCAGGGCTGCGATGAACTGCATCTCCACCGACAGGTGGTCCTCGAAAGTTGCGAAGCGCCCGGACTGCACCGCAAACCCCTCAGCGGCATAGGCATCGCGGGTCTCGTTGACTGCGCTCTGGCGATAACCGCCCTGCAGTCGCACCGACTCCACCGGCGGAAACCCTCCGGGCGCAATGAACAGCATGGTGTATTCAGCGGCCAACTCTTCCGTCAGCATCTCCTCATCGTGGCCCAGAAAATCGTCATCGAAATCGACGCCGAGCTCGGCAAGATCCGCCAGACACTGTTCGCCACGCAGTTCACGCAAAAAACCGCTCTGCGGCTCTTCGGCAAAAGCACCTGCCAGTAGCCGGTACCAGTGGGCGCGGCTACGCAGGGCTTCGACCGTATCCGCTCGCTGTATTGTCTCAGTCATGGATTACTCCTTTCAAAAGCGCGGCCCCGAAGGCGGGGCCGCCATGCCCTACTTAATGACCTGAGGGTGTTTTGGGCTCGACACTGTCCGGTCCGGCCCAGCCGGCCATCTCCGGGTGCATCTTGCGGTGTTGGTCACCCACATAGGTGAAGTCCATCGTCTTCTTGTACCACTCCATGTGCTTGTCCCAGGAAGATTCCACATCGCCGTAGCGGTCGCCTTCGCGTGCCGGGGTTACTTTCACGACCGTATCGTACCAACCGGCGGAACCACCGATGGGGTCAGCCACAGCGGGGATGATGGCGTTGGGGTGTACCCCCTTGTCGTCCCACCAAACGTTTTTCAAATCGGGATCCTCCTGAGCACCGAACTCTCCGCCCTTCTCCTTGAGCTTGAGCTGTGCCAGACGACCGTAGCCCCAGTGGCCGCAGCCGGTGGAGATGCCGATCACCCTGGGATGCTGCCCCTCGGTGACATAGGCCTTGGTGACCAGGTGCCCCACCGGACTCTCCACCCGAATCAGGTCCCCTGTTTTCACCCCGATGCGCTTGGCGGTCTCGGTGTTGATGGGCGCCCAGTTACGATGCACGATCTCCGCCAGCCACTTGATGGACGCCGTGCGCGACTGCACGTGGACGTTGTACTTGTAGGTGGTGAGGATCATCTCATCCTCCTTGAGATTCTCGTGCCACGGGATGCGCTTGAAGATGGGCATCGGGTTGAAGCCGTATTCGGCCCACTCGGCGACCCGCACATTGATCAGGCGGCTGCCGCTCGGAAAACCGACATAGTTCCTGCCGTGCCGCTGCACGCCGATAGCCTTGCCGTTTTTGTGGATGATGCCCTCCTCGTCCACGGTCGCGCCCATCATGTCGGCGCGGGAGAGCTCCTTCTTGTGCAGGCCATACTCGGCCCTGATCTCGCGCCCGGTCTTGTCGCTGACCTTGCCGGTAGCGGGATTGAGTTTGCCGTAGATGGGCCAGACGCCCTCTTTCTTCAACCAATCGAGACCGCCCGCCTCCTTCAGCCCCGGCACATTCTCGAACTGCTGGCGGACGTAGTCCTCCGAGCTCTTGAAGTTCCAGTATTTCTTCATGCCGCGGGAGCCGTCCGGATCGAGACGGTGAATGAGTTCCTGCAGGTAGACGCGGTGCTCCTTACCCTCGCCCATCGGCGCGATCACCGGCTGACGAAGTCCGACCCAGGGCCACAGGGAATTGGGCATCGACTCCGGTTCCCAGCGCTCGAGGTAAGGTACGTCCGGCAGTATGATGTCCGCTGTCTGCGCCTCCTCGCCCATGAAGGGGGTAAGCACAACACGAAAGGGAATCAGCTCCTCGTTACGGAACAGTTCGCCCCACACGGCCTCCGCGCCCGGATTGGTGTAAACCGGGTTGTCCATGTAGTTGATGTAGACACTGACCTTCTGCCGACCCTCGGCAATCCAGAACGGCACCAGGTGGCTCACCTTGTGCGAGGCAAACGGGAACTCCGGCGGGTGCGCCAGCACCGAATCATTTTTCGGGGCCGGCGGCTCCGGTTGCGGCTGGCCGTAACCCATACCGCGGGGAAGGCAGTACCCCCCGCGCTTCTCGACATTGCCGGTCATGATGGAAAGCATCATGCAGGCCTTCTCGTTATAGGCGCCGTAGAGATGCTTGGCCGGACCGCGGTAGGTGTAGGTGGTGGCGGGCGAGGCGTGAGCGAACTCGCGGGCGATGCGCTCGATAGTCTCCGCCGGCACACCCGAAAGCTCGGCCGCCCACTCCGGGGTGAACTGTTCGTAGTGCGCCTTCAGTTCACGGACGCTGACGTTGGTCCAGTCAGTGATGAAGTCGGAATCCTGCAGATCCTCGCGCAGGATGACGTGACCGATAGCCAACGCCACCGCCCCGTCGGTGCCCGGAAACACCGGAATCCATTCGTCGGAAAAACCGGCGGTGTTGGACAGACGCACATCAAAGGTGACGATCTTGGCGTTGCTGTCCACCCGCCCCTCGGTGATGCGTTGCGAGTACGGGTTATGGAAGTAGGCCGCCTCCAGGATGTTGGAGCCGAAGTTCAGCACATACTTGGTATTGGCGAAGTCCGGGGTCTCGATATCGGGACCCCAGGTCGGCTCCATGCCGACCTTCTTCGACGACTCACAGACCGAGGTATGGTTGAGGACCGTGGCCGAACCCAGTGTCTTCATAAACCGGTCCAGCACGCCGCCGGTCCGGTTGCGACCAAACTTCAACATGATCTCGTTGGGGTCGCCGTTTTTCAGTACATCGTCGATCCGTCCGGCGACCTCGTTCAATGCCTCATCCCAACTAATGCGCTTCCATTTGCCTTCACCGCGTTTTCCGACCCGTTTTAGCGGATAGAGAATCCGGTCCGGGTCATAGCTATACCACATCCCGGCATTGCCCTTGGCGCAGAGACGTCCGCGGGTGGATACATGGTTCGGATTCCCCTCCAGCTTCACCACCCGACCATCCTCGACGAAGGCGACGGCCCCGTCCTGGATGTTGCAAACGTGGCAGTTGGTGGGGATCGCCTTACGCTCCTTGTAGCTTTCGGGGTTGTAGTCACGCCCACCGAGTTCGGTTTCCATCGCCCTGAGCATCGACGGTGCCGCGAGAGCCGCAGCCGTGGTGCCGCCGGTGACCTTGATGAACTTTCTACGTGTAATTTCCAGCATGTTTCTCACTCCTCCGTTGCACCACGGCTCAGTAATAGGTGTGTACGATTTGCGGGCCGATGAGGATGGCGTAACGCAGAGCCATCCCCCCGACCAGCAGCAGACCACCGGCGGCCATGATGCCGATCGGTTGGCGCCCCACCGGAGCGAGCAGCAGGGCGATGGGAGCGGCGAGTCCCACCACCATCCCAAGACCGATGAAAATGAGCCCCATAGTCCCTGAGGTCATGAACATGAAGGTGACCTCGGAGCCGGATCCACCATAGGCGGTGGTGCCGAGCAACGAAACCAACATGGCCGCCGTAGCCCCGCCGCCCCACAACATGAAGCTGCGCAACATCGACACCAATTTTTCCGGTCCCTTGGCCAGAAAGGATGCGACGGCCGCACCGGAGACCAGCGACAGAGAGACGAACAACACCGGCATCAGGGGAGTATTCCAGACTGCCCGGTGCTGATGGACCGTCAGGTCGAAACCGGTGTAGATGGGAAGACCGAGACCCAGCAGGGCACCCGCCACCGCCAGGCGTTTTGCGTTCACCTGTTCGCCCTTTCGAAGAAATACGAAATAGACGACAGAGACCAGGCCGAAGGCGACCAGATTGAGGCTTCCCCATGCGAGTGGCGAATCGAAATTCAGATAGGCCGGATTCACCATATTGAGAAAGCGCATCGGCTGCGAGAGGTCGCCGATGAGCAGCAGCCCACCGAGCACCAGCAGCCCGAAGGAGAGATAGAAGGCCGAGTGCCTCAGGGGCCGGAATTCCTCGCGATACCAGGAGAGCGCCGAGAAGAAAAACAGCGCCACCGAGATACCAATCACGAAGAAATACCAGGCGTAGGGACCGGGCCAGGCGATGGTGTGAAAAACGGTATAGTCGAGCATGGTTGTCCCTCCCTAAACGGTGTGGTTGCGATTGAACACGACACGCTCGTCGTCGAGCTCCTCGCGGGCATCGTAGACGGCCCGGCCATATTCGGTCTGATTACGATCGGCGCCGATATAGAAAACGTGCGGTTTGGTCCCCTCCTCCGGCCGCAACACCTGGGTCGCGTGACGGGCTACCAGACGTGAAACTTCGCTGGTTGAGTCGTTCATATCACCGAATATTCGCGCCCTGCCGACGCAGGTCTGTACGCAGGCGGGTACCAGGCCTTGAACGACACGGTGATGACAGAAGGTGCACTTATCGACCACGCTGGTAATATTGGTGCGCGTGCGGTGTTCGGGAAGCATGAAACGAGCGTTGTAGGGACAGGAGGCCATACAGGCCTTGCAGCCGATGCAGCGGTCATAGTTCTGCAGCACGAAACCGCCATCCTCGACCTTGTAGGTGGCCCCGACCGGACAGGCGCGCACGCAGGGGGGATCGTCGCAGTGATTGCACAGGCGCGGCAGAAACTGCTTCTTCACCGTCGGGTACTTTCCAACGACGCGGTAGGGCACCCAGGTTCGAAACACACCTAATGGAACATCGTATTCAGCCTTGCAGGCGACCATACAGGCATCGCAACCGATGCAGCGGCGCAGGTCGATGACCATGGCATAGCGCCGTACACCAGGCTTCCCTCGGGTCTCCCGCGCCGAAAGGCGTAGCTCTTCACTCATCCCCTCTCCTCCAGATTTGTTGGTCGGATCGCCCGAAATCATGAGTGGAACGGGCGATCACATTTACGGAGATGCAATAACCGGACCGATAATCCGGAAATGCCGTGCGACACCTTCTGAGGCTCGGTGGCTACCCCTATCTCCGGCGAAACGGATAGACGACGGCAGGGCGGGACCCGCATACTGTTACCAAGTGGTAACTACTCACACTCCAACGAGGGGCTGATTCGGTTACCGAACGGTAACGCTAAAAACCTTGGTCTGGCGCGGTGAAGCGAGAGTTCGGGCAAGAGATGGAACAATCGCTGTTACCATCCCGTAACAGCCCGACTCCCCAATGGGCGCTGGCGCGCTTCCTGCAAGATCAAGCTATGAACTTCCGAATGCATTTACACACAAAGGACGTTGTTGGGCCGCTTCAGCGAGCCCGATAGATTGACTGGGCCTCTGCTCCATCCATTGAGTGATCGGAGTCAACAAAAGATGTATCGATTAAATCGACGCCAGTTTCTCGGCTTATGCAGTGCAGGCGGCCTGTTGGCTACCCGGCTGGTCGGAGCGACCGAGGATCCGATTCGGATCGGCATTACTCCGGTCTTCTTGACCGAGCAGACATCCCTGCTCCGGGAGTGGCGCGACTACCTTCACGAACGCCTCGGTCGCCCGGTACTGTTCGTGCAGCGGGATACCTATCGCGAAATTGTCGGCAACCTGCTGTCCAGACAATTGGATTTCGCCTGGATCTGCGGATACCCGTACGTCCAGCACCGTAATGAACTGGCACTTACTGCGACCCCCCTCTATGAGGATGAACCTCTCTACCGCGCCTTCTTTATCGTGCCGGCCCGGGACCTCCATACCCGCAGCATCGTCGATCTGAAAGGCGGGGTTTTCGCCTATGCCGATCCCGATTCCAATTCCGGCTTTCTGGTACCGCGCTTCACCGTGAAAGAGCACGGGGCCGACCCGAACCACTTTTTTCGCAAAACTTTTTTTACCGCCGGTCATCGCAATGCCATCGAGGCGGTCAGCACCGGACTGGCGGACGGGGCCTATGTCGATGGTTATGTGTGGAACACCCTGGCAAAGATTAATTCCGACATTACCGGACGTACCCGCATAGTGGCCCGTTCGCGTGCTTTCGCTTTTCCACCTATCGTTGGCGGCCCGGCGATTTCCAAAGCATTAAATGAACGGATGCAGCGGGTTCTGGTCGGAATGAGTCAGGACCAAAATGCCAGTCCGCTTCTCCAGCGGCTCAATCTTGACGGCTTCGCGGTACCTGAAGCCGGTGCGTATGACGCCATTGCCGTGATGGCCCGAAAGGTGGGTGAGGTACCGCGTGTTCCATGATCTGAGCTTCCGCTACAAGATCCCGCTACGTGGCACGATACTCATCCTGATCACCTCATTCGCGGTGACCGGTGCACTGATTTTCCGCGCCTATGACGACCTTAAACAGGACCTGATGGCCAATGCCGAGGGATTGGCCCGGGTGATGGCCCATACGCTGGTGCCCGCGATGCTCAAGGACGACGTGTGGAACAGCTATGAGATCATCCGTACGCCGTTCAATGCCGATCTCGCCGATCGTCAGTCGCTGGGCGCGGAGACGATTGTCGTGCTGAGCAACGACTTCGAGGTTTATGTCGCTTCCAATCCGGAGGCTTTCCCGATGCTGACGCCCATTTCCTCGGCAGGAACGGCCTATGGGCAGTTGCAGCGCCATCTCGAAAACCAGCCCTCCACGGGGACGGAGGTGATCGATATCGCAGAGACAGATAGCCTCTACGTTGCCTCCCCAATCATCTCGGACAACGTCCGGCTCGGCACTTTGGTCATGAGCTATGAACGGGCGGGGTTCACGCCGCGTTTCGTACGTTTTGCCAGTCGCGCCGGGATCGTTACCATCCTGGTACTCGGCGCCCTGGTACCACTCAACTGGTATTGGGGAGCCCGCATGGCCGCCCCCCTCGTCAAGCTGGCCGGCTGTATGGGCCGGGTCGGACAGGAGAATCCCTCGCAATTGCATTGCGACCTGTACAAGTCTAAGGACGAAATCGGTCAGGTGGGTGTCCGCTTTCGCGAGATGGTGAGCGAACTCCAGGTCAAACAGGCGCTGGAGAAACAGGTCATCGCCGCCGAAAGGCTGGCCGCCGTTGGGCGACTAACAGCCTCCATCGGTCACGAGATCAACAATCCGCTGGGGGGCATGCTCAACGCCATCAATACCTATCGTCGTTACGGGCAGCTCGATCCCATGACGGAAAAGACGGTATCACTTCTTGAACGGGGTCTATTGCAGATCCGCGACACTGTCTCCGCGCTACTGGTCGAGGCAAAACCGACCAACCGTCATTTTGGCCCTGAAGACGTCGAGGATGTCCGTACCCTGATCACACCGGATATCCAGCGACAGCACGCCTCTCTCGAATGGCACGCGGATATCGGGACCATCCCGCTGCCGGCCACCCTGATCCGTCAAATACTCATAAACCTGCTGCTTAATGCTATCAAGGCGGTTCCCCCACACGGGCATGTGGGCTGCGATATCCGTATTGAGGCAGGAGCGCTGCGGTTGAGTGTTTACAATGAAGGCCAGCCCATTTCCGGTGACCGGATGCGCCACCTGTTTGAACCGTTCGTCCACTATCGGCCCGACGGCAACGGCCTTGGGCTTTGGGTTTGTTACCAAATTGTCGATCAGCTCGGCGGCACTATCGATGCCGCCAGTGACCACCAACAAACCCGTTTCACCGCAAACATTCCGTTACCGCCATGAATACCGAAGCGCCACTGAAACTCTGCCTGCTGGAAGATGATCCCATTATGGGGGAGTCGCTCTGCGATCGGTTCGAACTGGAAGGCTTCCGTTGCGACTGGTACAAAACGGCGCACGCGGCGCAGCCGTATATCGGTAATACCGACTACGCCGCGCTAATCAGCGATATTCAACTACCGGACATGAGTGGTGCCGAATTGTACACGCAGCTTCAACAGGAGGGACGAACCATCCCGCCGACTCTATTCATTACCGGCTTCGGCAGCATCAGCGATGCCGTCGAACTGCTCAAACGGGGAGCAGCCGACTATATTACCAAACCTTTCGACCTCGACACGCTGGTGGAAAAGGTCCGCTCTGTGTGTCGGCGCCCGCTACGGGAGGAGCGTACCGACGAGCCGACTCTCGGGATCTCCGCCGCCATGCGTTCACTCGAACAGACACTGTGCCGCGTCTCGGAACATGGTTCCACGGTCCTGATTACCGGCGAGTCCGGGGTCGGGAAGGAGCACGCGGCGCGTTTTCTTCACCACTGTGCCGCGAGGACGGGGAAAAGCCCGTTCATCGCCGTCAATTGCGGCGCCATCCCGGAAGGACTCATGGAGGCCGAACTGTTCGGCTACGAAAAGGGCGCCTTTTCCGGCGCGATTCGTACCCGCCGGGGCGTATTCGAACAGGCTGACGGCGGGACGCTGTTTCTGGATGAGATCGGCGATATGCCACCCAATATGCAGGTGCGGCTACTGCGCGTTATCCAGGAGCGCCAGGTGGTCCGGGTCGGGGGCGAGACGCCCCTACCGCTCGATCTGCAGCTCGTCTGCGCCACCCATCGTGACCTCAAGCAGATGGTTGGCGAAGGAACCTTCCGCGAAGATCTCTACTACCGCATCAATGTGGTCCATATAAAGATCCCGCCCTTACGCGAACGACGCGAGGATATCCTCTGGTTTACACGCCTCTTTTTGAATGAGATTGATCCCGAAAACGAGCGCCATCTACTCCCCTCTGCCGAGCAGAGGCTGCTGCAGCAGCCCTGGCCCGGCAATTTGCGTGAGCTTCGGCACAGCATCGAGCGGGCCTGCGTCCTCTCTGCCGAGCCAGCCATCAGCGCCGCGACGTTCGACGCTGAGACGGATCATAACCCTCCTACTCTCGATGACCCCGATTTACGCGAACGCATCTCCCTCTATGAACGCCAAATCATCCTCGAATCACTGCGCCGTCACGGCTTCCAGATGAGCGAAACCGCCAGCGAACTGGGAATCAGCCGCAAGAACCTCTGGGAAAAAATGAAGAAGTTTGGTATCGAAAAAGGTTAAGAGTGGATCGTGTGGTATGCGCAGAAGGATGAGGGCAGCCACCGAAGGTCGGAGAAAGGCGTATCAAGCGTGGATACCTGTAGGGTTGAATCGAATCCGATACTGCGCCGCGAGCGCTGGTTGTGCCGTATCACTCCCTTTTATCAGCCCCGATTTCGGTCACCGGTGATCCGCCCAAAAGAGCGCGGGCGAGCGTACGCTCCCTGGGACTCGACGGCTACGTCGAGGGCACCAGCAGAACCGCACGTCCTGCCCGGCGGCAGACCGCCTCGGCAGTGCTTCCCAGTAGCAGTTCCCGCATGGGATTGTGTCCGCGCTTGCCGACGAGTATGAGTCCTGCCGCTATTTCGCGGGCGGTCTGGGCGATCGCCGTCGGCGGATCGCCGCAGATCAGCCGGGTCTCGATCGGGCCGGCGCCGCCGGCAAGGCTCCGCAAATGCCGCTCCGCATCGGCCGTTTCGATGGCCAACCCCGTCTCTTCATTACAGGCTGCCACCTGAACTGCCATCGCCCGACGGCAGCGGGTGGCGAGCTCGGCAAATACCCTTTCGGCACCCTGAGCCCCGGCGGAACCGTCGGTCGCGAGCAGTAGCGTCTCCGGAGGCGGCGTACTCTCTGTCTCGTTTAACGGTTCTAACCAGAGCGGGTGGTTTGTGAGCCGCGCGACATCCAGTACGACACTGCCGAGAAACAACTCCCGGAAGACACTGTGGCCCCGGCTACCGGCCAGGATCAGGTCAGCTCCGAACTGTTCCGCCGCCGCCACCAACTCGGCGCCGGGCTCGCCGGAGCGCACGTCCCACTCAACCGCAAATCCCTTGGCCGAGAGCGCTTCGGCCATCTCCGCCAGCCGTGCCTCATAATGGCTGCGATGGGTCTCGGCGGGCGCGGCCGGATAGCGGGTACTGAGCACATATACCAGTGTCAACCGGCGGGTTCCCCACGCCGCGAGGTGCTCCAGCCGACGCTGCAATACCTCCGAGGCCGGGGAGAAATCGATGGCCACCAATGCATGTTCAAACATCCTTCCGACTCCTCATACCAATCCCCTCCACATAAAGCCGGCGCCAGTACCAGAACCCTTCCAGCGACACGGATACCGTGTCCTCCACCTCGAGCCCTGCGGCCAGATAGCAATCCACCCCGTCCAGCGCCAGGCGGGTAAACCCCTCCGGATTGTCCGGCGCGTGTGGCTCGACCACCGGCACCGCCGCCTCCCCGCCGCAACAGCCGTGGCGCGGCGAGTAGCGCACGGTCACCACGCCGCCGTGCCTCAGCAGCCAGCGGCGGGCCGACTCACTTATGCTCACCTGCGGCTGGTCGTTCATGCACTTCCCGTCGGCAGGAAGTGATGCCGGGTGCGATTGGCGATACGCACCAGGGCCAGCATCAGCGGTACCTCCACCAGTACACCCACCACGGTCGCCAGAGCGGCGCCCGATTGCAGTCCGAACAGAGCAATGGCGGCGGCGACCGCCAGCTCGAAGAAGTTGCTGGCGCCGATCATCGCCCCCGGCGCCGCCACGTTGTGCGGGACCCGCCACGCCTTCGCCCAGCCGTAGGCGATAAAGAAGATGAGGACGGTCTGGATGATCAGGGGCACCGCGATGAGCGCGATGTGCAGCGGATTATCGAGGATCACCTCACCCTGAAAGGCGAACAGCAGCACCAGGGTCAGAATCAGGCCGATCGGCGTCACCGGGGCGATGCGCTTCATGAAGACGTTGTCGAACCACTCGCTACCCCGCCGCCGGATCACAAGCAGACGGGTGGCGTAGCCGGCGCCCAGCGGTATGACGATATAGAGCAGCACCGAAAGCGCCACGGTATCCCACGGCACCTGGATGTCAGAGATCCCCAGCAGCAGCACCACGATCGGTGCGAAGGCGAACAGCATAATGAGGTCATTTACCGCCACCTGCACCAGGGTATAGGCCGCATCCCCCCGGGTCAGATAGCTCCAGACAAAGACCATCGCCGTGCAGGGGGCGGCCCCGAGCAGGATGGCCCCGGCCAGGTACTCCCGCGCCAACGGTTCGGGGATCAGCGGCGCGAACACCACCAGCAGAAAGAACCAGGCGATGGCAAACATGGTGAAGGGCTTGATCAGCCAGTTGACCGTGGTGGTGATGGTCAGCCCCTTCGGCTGGCGGCGCACACCGAGGATGGAGGCAAAATCAATCTGCACCATCATCGGGAAGATCATCGCCCAGATGAGAACGGCGACCGGGATGGAGACCTGATAGTACTCCCACGCCGCCAGCGCCGTCGGCAGTGCCGGTGCCCACTGCCCCACCGAGACTCCGACCACGATCGCCAGGGCGACCCAAACCGAGAGGTAGCGCTCGAACACCCCCATCCCTTCGCGGGGATCGGGGACCTCACCCTTTTTTGCACGTTCGGTCATTTATCCGCGATACCTTTGCTTGTTCTTACGGGCTGTTGAAAACGTCTTTGGTTGTTCGACAGTTCAGGTCCCATTTCGTCGGATTATTCGGCTGCGAGTCGTTTCCGGAACTTACCAGGCTGCAGAGGAGATCAAATTCGTTTACCGGGTGGATCGATAACGTTTTAGTGGCGCAAGAGATCAGTAGATGATCGAATAGGGGTTTTGCAATCGAATCCCTAAATTATGTGGTTGCCCTGGGCGCAGGAGAGGGGACTGGTCGTAGCCAATTCAAACGATTGCCGACGCAGCCGACGAGACTTGTGAGCCGGCCCGAAGGGAGCCCCACAATTTTCCGCATGGACCCCTACGCCCTTACCACAATGCTGGCCTGGCACCGTGGGTTAGCCCGCAGTATCCCCGACCCAGGCGAACCAGCGCTCGAACAACTCCCGGTCGGCGCCGGCCACCACGGAGCGGGGCGCCAATCTCGGGGTAAATACTGCCTCCCCCTCAAGGGTGGCGGCACGGCCGCCCGCCTCCTGCAGAATCAGACTGCCGGCGGCGTAGTCCCAGAGTTTTTGACGCCCATGCAGGTAGACGTGGTAGCGCCCGGCCGCCAGGGTGCACCAGTCCAGGGCGGACGAGCCGCAGTTTCGCTGCGAGGCAAAGGGGGGCTCACTGACTACGCGGCAGGCCAGTTCAGAGGAGAGTCGCTTGAAGTCCACGGCACCGATGCCGTTGGCCAGCGGCAAATCCGGCGCGCAATCGCGGAGCGGCGCTCCATCGAGAGCAGCACCCTCGCCCTTCACTGCCGAAAAGGATTCGTCGCGAATCGGATCATAGACCACTCCACGTTCAATCTCGCCGTCCACCAACAGTGCCAGGGATACGGAAAAAAACGGCAATCCCATGGAGAAATTGGTGGTGCCATCCAGCGGGTCCAGCAGCCACAGGCCCTCGCGCGATTCATCCAGCAATTGCTGCTGTTGCGCCGCAGGCATCTCCTCACCCAACAGCGCGATTTGCGGCCACCGCTTTGCAAGGGCCGTAGCGAGGCGCTGCTGCATGGCAAGGTCAGCCTCCGTGACCAGGCTACCATCGGCCTTTTTTCGGGCCACCGCACCAAAACGCGGCAGCAGCTCCGTGCGTGCAGCTTCCGCGATAATCGACTGCAATTCCTCAATGGCCGGCATCATTACCTGCAGTACTCCTGTGATGTGCGCAGCGCTTCAAAAGATACTCACGTAGCGCCACGGCGTTGTTGTGGACATCATCTCGTGCCGAATAGATCAGGGTGATCGTCCCCTCACCGGCGGCCCGGCAGATCTCCGCGACCGCATCCGGGGTCTTGTCCAGCTCACGCCGGTAGCGTTCCTGAAATTCGCTCCAGCGGTTCGGATCATGCCCGAACCATTTACGCAGGTCGCTGCTGGGTGCCAGCGATTTCATCCAGTGTTGAACCGCGGCTTGTTCCTTTTTGACGCCTCGCGGCCATACCCGATCGACCAGGATGCGTAGTCCGTCAGCCTTGGCAGGTGTTTCGTAAACCCGTTTTGTTCGGATATCCATGGTATTGAACTATTTTTAAATTCAAGAATTACCAGCCTCTTGCGCTGAGTGTACTCAGTATCCAGGTCAAGGAAAGGGTGCAGCCATGGGAAGGATTCGCGACCTTTTGAAAGCCGATGATAATGATCCGCGCTCCCGCGCCCGTCGTGACTTGGCCATTTTCCGGGAGGCCAGCTTTTCCCGGACCGATGTCTCCACCCCTGCTCCGGACGATATGTACCGCCGCTATGCCTATCTGGAGTATTTTCTGGGCGCAGCCCGCTTTGCCGCCAAGCAGCACCATCTCAATGAACTCGGTTTCATTGAAGTCGGGCAGGAACAACTGCGGGAGGTGGGCGCCACAAAAGGTGAGGTGGAGTCCCTGTTATCGGATTTTGAATACGCCCGTTTCAAACCCCGCGGCCGCGAGGCCTTCGAAGAGGGCGCAAAGACCATGGAGCTGTGGGAACTGGGAAAAGACACCGATGCCCCCATGCGGCTGGCCGAACTGCTTCGGCATCAGTGACTGCAAAGTTTTACCACTGAGAACACGGAGAAAAAAGAGGCTACCACGGGGAGCACGGGGTACACGGGGCTACATAAATTCCCCGCATCTCGATGGTTAATCGCTGTATTGTCGATTTACCTCTGTGCACTCCGTGGTGATCGTTATTCGGAGGTTACACGTCGGTACCTGAATCCCCCCGTGCTCCCCGTGTCCCCCGTGGTTAACGCTGTTATCCCACCCAGACGCGGGCGTTGCGGAACATCCGCATCCAGGAGCCGTCGGCGCCCCATTCATCGGGATGCCAGGAGTGCTGAACGGCCCTGAATACCCGCTCGGGGTGTGGCATCAGGATGGTGAAACGCCCGTCGCGGTTGGTGAGTCCGGTAATGCCGAGCGGTGAACCGTTGGGGTTGCCAGGATAGATTTCGGTCGGGTCACCGTAGTTGTCCACATAGCGAAGCGCCACTGCATTCTCGCGCAGAGCCGCCGCCGGTCCGTTATCGGCATCGGCGAACTCCGCCCGACCTTCGCCATGAGCCACGGCGATAGGCATCCGTGAGCCTTCCATACCGGCCAGGAACAGCGATGGCGACTTCATCACTTCCACCATCGACACCCGGGCCTCGAACTGCTCGGAGGTGTTGCGCACGAAGTGCGGCCACAACTCGGCACCGGGGATCAGTTCGTGAAGGTTGGACATCATCTGGCAGCCATTGCAGACCCCCAGACCGAAACTGTCATTGCGACTGAAGAAGACCTCGAACTGCTCCCGTGCCCGCGCATTGAAAAGAATCGACTTCGCCCACCCTTCACCGGCACCAAGAACGTCTCCATAGGAGAAGCCGCCGCAGGCTACTACGCCCTTGAAACCATCGAGCGCGATTCGCCCGGCAATGATATCACTCATGTGGACGTCCACCGCGTCAAACCCGGCGCGACTGAACGCCGCCGCCATCTCAACCTGACCGTTGACGCCCTGTTCACGAAGCACCGCCACGCGGGGACGCACTCCCGTGGCGATGTAGGGCTTGGCCACATCCTCTTCCGGCTCAAAGTTGAGGTCGACGTAGAGACCCGGATCATTCACGTCCAGCAGGCGGTCGAACTCCTCCTGCGCACACTCCGGATTATCGCGCAGGGCCTGCATGCGATAGCTGGTTTCCGACCATGCCCGCTGCAGCTCTACCCGAAGCTCGTTCAGCAACTCGATGCGGTCGCGGCTGATGACGATGCGGTCTTCATCATTCAACTCACCGATAACGCGGCTCTGTTTGCCAAGCCCCGCCTCCCGCAACCATTGCAAGACTTCATCGGTATCGCTGTGGCGCACCTGGATCACGGCCCCCAGCTCCTCACTGAACAGCAGCGCGGCATCATCGCCTTCGCCGAGTCCGTCGAGCTCGATGTTGATGCCGGTCCGACCGGCAAAGGCCATTTCCGCCAGTGTGGTGAACAGGCCGCCGTCGGATCGGTCATGGTAGGCCAGAAGCAGCTTGCGCTCCGAAAGTTCCTGGATGGTATCGAAGAAGGCCTTGAACTGAAGCGGATCATCGAGATCCGGGGTGTGGTGTCCCAGCTCCTTGTAGACCTGGGCCAGGCAGGAGCCGCCGAGACGGTTACGTCCCTTGCCCAGATCGATAAAGATGAGGTCGGTATCGCCCTTGTCGCTACGCAGCTCGGGGGTGCGGGTTTTGCGGATATCCAGCACCGGCGCAAAGGCGGTGACGATGAGCGAGAGCGGCGCGGTGACGGAACGCTCGTCGTTCCCCTCTTGCCAGACGGTTTTCATCGACATGGAGTCCTTGCCCACAGGAATAGCCAGCCCCAGTGCCGGACACAGCTCCATACCCACGGCGCGCACGGCATCGTAGAGCCCCGCATCCTCGCCCGGATGGCCCGCCGGGGCCATCCAGTTGGCCGAGAGCTTGATGTCCGAGGTCTGCCTGATACGTGCGGCAGCGATGTTGGTGAGCGCCTCACCCACTGCCATGCGCGCGCTGGCCGCATGGTCGAGAAGCGCTATCGGAGTGCGCTCACCCATGGCCATCGCCTCACCGGTGTAGACGTCGTAGCTGGTGGCGGTGACCCCACAGTCGGCCACCGGCTCCTGCCACGGCCCCACCATCTGGTCACGTGCCACCAGCCCGGTGACACTGCGGTCACCGATAGTGATCAGGAATCGCTTGTCGGCAATGGCAGGCAGACGCAGCAGGCGATAGGCAGCCTCCTTCAGATCGATCCGTGCCGAATGGAATTCCGGTTTTTTGAAGGTCTTGTGGTGCACATCACGCAGCATTTTGGGCGGCTTGCCCAGCAGCACCTCCATCGGCATATCGATAGGGGTGTTGTCGAAGTGACCATCACCCAGCGTCAGTTGCCGATCCTCACTGGCCTCGCCGATCACGGCGTAGGGGCAACGCTCCCGCTCGCAGATGGCGGCAAACCGCTCCATGTCCGCCGGTTGCACGGCCAGCACATAACGCTCCTGGGCCTCGTTGCACCAGATCTCCTTTGGTGACATGCCCTGGTCGTCGTTGGGAATGGTGCGCAGCTCGAAACGACCGCCCCTGCCGGCGTCATCCACCAGTTCGGGCATGGCGTTGGAGAGACCGCCGGCACCGACGTCGTGGATCGAAACGATGGGATTGGCCTCCCCCTGCTGCCAGCAGCGGTCGATCACCTCCTGGCAGCGACGCTCCATCTCGGGATTGGAGCGCTGTACGGAGGCGAAGTCCAGATCCTCGGCACTCTGTCCCGAGGTCATGGAGGAAGCAGCGCCGCCGCCAAGGCCGATGAGCATTGCCGGACCACCCAGCACCACCAGCTGCGCAGCGGCGGGGATCCGGTTCTTGTCGACGTGTTCGGCACGGATGTTGCCAATACCGCCCGCGAGCATGATCGGCTTGTGATAGCCGCGCACTTCCTCGCCCGCAGGGCCGTTCACCCGCTCCTCATAGGTCCGGAAGTAGCCATTGATGGCCGGGCGGCCGAATTCATTGTTGAACGAGGCGGCACCAATGGGTCCCTCGAGCATCACCTCCAGCGCCGAAACGATGCGATTCGGCTTGCCGTAATTACTCTCCCACGGCTGCTCGAAATCGGGGATGCGGAGATTGGAGACGGAAAACCCGGTCAACCCCGCCTTGGGTTTGCCGCCGCGGCCGGTGGCGCCCTCATCCCGGATTTCGCCGCCGGAACCGGTGGCGGCTCCCGGACTCGGAGAAATGGCGGTGGGATGATTGTGGGTCTCCACCTTAATCATGAAGTGGACCGGTTCCTTGCACGCCCCATACAGTCCACTGTCGGGGTCGGGAAAGAAGCGACCCGCTTCAAAGCCCTCGATGACCGAAGCGTTGTCGTGGTATGCCGACAATACCCCCGCCGGATGCTGCTCGTGGGTATTACGGATCATCTTGAACAGGGAGCGTTCCTGTCTCCGTCCATCGATAATCCAGTCGGCATTGAAGATCTTGTGTCGGCAGTGTTCGGAGTTCGCCTGGGCAAACATCATCAACTCGGCATCGGAGGGATTGCGGCCGAGTTTCCGGAAATTTTCGACCAGATAGTCGATTTCATCCTCGGCCAGCGCCAGCCCCCAGTCGCGGTTGGCCTTCGCCAGCGCACCGCTTCCGCCGGTGAGGATATCCACCGTCTGCAGGGGACGCGGCTCGGTAGTGAGGAACAGCCCTTCGGCCTCCTCCAGCCGGTAGAATGCATTTTCGGTCATGCGGTCGTATAGCAGCGTCGCCACCTCCGCGAGGACATCGTCCTCCAGCACCCGGCCATCCGCCTTGAGGTAGTAGACCACTCCGCGTTCGATACGCCGCACGTGGCTGAGTCCGCAATTGCGGGCGATATCGCTCGCCTTCGAGGACCAGGCCGAGATGGTGCCTGCACGGGGGGTGATCACCAGCGACTGCCCTTCCGGCTCCTCACCGGGGATCGCGGGGCCATAGGTCAAAATACGGTCCAGAATGCCCCGTTGGGTTTCGTCCAGCTTCTCCTCCAGATCGACAAAATGGACGAACTCGGCATAAAGGTGGTCCACGGCCGGCACGCTCTGCTGCACCCGGGAGAGCAGCTTTTCAAGCCGAAAAGGAGAGAGGGCGGGGCTTCCGCGGAGGATCAGCATCGATACGGGCCTTCTTCGCTGGTAGTGGGACAATCAGTGGAAAGAGAAGCGGATTTTACAGGGGTGCGGGGCCTGCGGGCTAGTGCCGGTCGGATGACCAGCCGCGGTTGCCGATTCGCGGCTTCAGTGAAGCATGGCTGATGAGTCGCGGTACAAATTGCTATAATCGCCCGCTCATCTCCAAACCGGACCCTCATGAGCCCATCCGATCTCCCCAATGCGAGCCTGCTACGGCGTCTTGCCGCCATTCTCTATGACGGCCTGTTGCTGATGGCGGTGCTCTTTATCGCTTCCGCTGTAGTGCTGCCGCTAACCGGAGGCGAGGCGGTCCGTGCCGGCAATCCGCTTTTCACCAGCTATCTGTTCCTGGTTGCGTTCATTTTCTTTGCCTGGTTCTGGATCCACGGAGGACAGACGCTGGGGATGCGCGCTTGGCGGTTGCGGGTCGTTCGTTACGACGGCGGACCCATTTCCCTGTGGCAGGCACTCCTGCGCTACCTGGTCGCCTATGTGTCGTGGGGCGCCCTGGGGGCCGGCTTCCTGTGGTCACTGGTGGATCCGGAAAAACTCACCTGGCACGACCGCTACTCGCAAACCAGACTGATTGTCCTTCCGAAAAGTAGCTAGTGGCTAGTTGCTAGTGGCGAGGGACGAGGGGTTAGTAGCTAGTTGCGGGTCACAGGCCCCTCGGCTACGTTGCACTATTTCCCGCCTGGACCCCTCATCACTAGCCACTCGCTACTCGCCACTAGCAACTAGCCAGCCCTACCGAATCCGCCTCATCATCACCCCCCACAGTATGTAGACCACGAACGTGGGCAAGGATGCCGCCAGGAATGGCGGGATGTCGTAGACGACGCCGACACGATTGAATATGGCATTGAAGAGATAGAAGCCGATACCCAGTAGCGCCCCGAGCATGACGCGCTGCCCGATACTCACTGTCCGCATGGAGCCGAAGACGAAGGGAACCGCAAGCAGGACCATGCCGGCGGTAGCGAACGGGATCATGATCCGGACCCAGAACGCCAGGTCGTAGCGCCGGTCTTCCAGGCCGTTCTCTCGCATATAGCGCAGGTATTCCCAGAGATCCCTGGCGGAGAGATTCTCGGGCTTGATCGCCACCACATCGATCACGCCCGGCTCCAGGCTGCTTTCCCAGCGCAGTTCCCCCAGCTGGCGGCTATCGACCCCTTCGGGGGTGACTCGAGTGCGAACCACCTGTTCCAGTTGCCAGGCGTCATCTTGATAGATTCCCCGGGGGGCGAAGATCGTCTCCCTCAGGCTGTGGTTGTCATCGAAACGGTAGATGCGGACGTTGGAGGCGCGGCCATCCACCAGCAGCCGTTCAATATTGATGAATGAGCGGCCATCGCGGGCCCAAAGACCATCTTTCGTGTTCAGGCTGATGTCTTTACCCAGTGCCTCGGCACGCTGCATCTGGGCCTGCACTTCCAGGCGAGGGGCGATCAGTTCGCCGACCACTGTTACCGCCACCACCATCATCAGACCGACTTTCATGACCGCGACCATGATGCGGCGTATCGATACACCCGCCGCGCGCATGACCGTCAATTCACTCGTATTGGCGAGTGACCCCAAACCCAGCATGGTCCCGACAAGGGCCACCAGAGGGAAAAGCTGATAGGTATACAACGGGACCTGCATCAGGGTGAAAAGCAGGGCGTCCAGGACCGTATAATCACCCTTGCCCACATCCCCCATTTCCGAAACAAAGGTGCTGAAGAAGTAGATGGCGAGCAGCACCAGCATGACGGTACCGATATGGCCGGCGACAGTGCGTGCGATATAGCTGTCGAGGAGCTTCACTTCGCCACTCCCGGCTGCTTCGGCCCCGGCATTCGCCCCTGCCACCAGACCAGTGCGATCACCAGCGCCACCACCAGGAGGTGGACCCACCACAATCCCACTTCCGGACCGTACTCCCCCTCCCTGAGGGAGGCCCGGGCGACGGTCAACAGGTTGTTATAGGCGATGTAGATGACAATCGCGAAAAACAGCTTGCCGTAGCGCCCCTGCCGCGGCGAGGTCCTGGCGAGCGGCACCGCCAGCAGACCAAACAGGACTGCACTGATCGGCACCGATATTCGCCACTGCAGCTCGGCCATATCAGAGGGATCTTCGGATTCCCAGAGCTCTCCCGAGGACACTGCTCTTCGACGCCGCTCGGAGGCGACCACGGGCCGCTCCCGGACAAGGACTCCGTGCTCCCTGAATTCAATCAGCCGGAAATCATCGCCGGCGGGGTCCCCTTCATAGCGATAGCCATCCACAAACACCAGGTAGCGATCCCCCCCCCTGCCACGGACAGTCTGGTATCCGTTCTCCGACGTCAGCAGATGGGGGCGTTGCTGCTCCCGATCCTGCGCATAGCCAAAGACGTTCTCCAGTCTTCGCCCCTCGTCTCCGATCTCCTCCATGTAGATCAGGTATTCCCCCGAATCGGATTTATTGAACCGCCCCGCTTCCAGCCCCTCGATTTGAGAGCTGGCCTCGGCCTCGTCGATCACCAGATGCACCTGCTCCTCGGCCCAGGGCGCAAACCACAGTGCCAGACCGCCCATCAGCATCGCTACCGCCACGGACAATCCGCCTATGGCGCGATAGACCCGCTTCGGCCCCACGCCGCACGCTACCAGGGCTGTCATCTCGCTATCTTTGTAGAGCCGGCCGAGCGCAAGCAGTATTCCGAGAAAGAAAGAGAGTGGAAGAATAAACACCAGGTTGCCGACGCCCCGGTAAAAAAACAGCTCCATGACGATACCGACCGGGTACTTCCCCTCGGCGGTATCGGCCAGAATCCGCACAAACACCGTCGACATCTGAATGAGCGTCAATAGCAGGCCGACGCCCAAAAAAGTGTAGGCGGCCTCCCGCAGCAGATAACGTTCGATAATCAAAGCTCGGCAATCGCTGCAATAAAGGGTTAGAAGGGTGCCATTGATGGCGGCCTGACAGTCCTGTCGGAGTTAGGTGATCGCAGGGTGAAAGAGCGAGAAAACCTGGTCCGCTCTTCTCATCAGGCAGTAGATTATTCCCAAGTTCGACAGGATGCTAAAGTTTACGCTATAGATAGGCGCGGCAAAACAATGGTCCTTGCGCCCACCCTAATAACAAAACAGCAGGAGCGATTATGGATTTTAGCGTCAAGAAAGGCAGCCCCGAGAGCCAGAAAACCGCCTGCCTTATCCTCGGTGCCTTCGAGAAGAAGAAGCTCACTCCCGCCGCCGAGGCGATAGACAGGGCCACCGATGGCGCGATAACCGCTCTTCTCAAGGGAGGGGATCTCAAAGGCAAGCCCGGACAGACGCTTTGGATGCATGCCCCTGCCGGGGTGGCCGCCGAACGGCTCCTTCTGGTCGGCTGCGGCGACAAGACCACCCTCGATGACGCCACCTACCGGAAGGTGATCCAGGGGGCCTCGACGGCCCTCCGGCCCTCAGCTGCCAAGGATGCCTTGTGCTGTCTGCAGGACCTGGAGGTCAAAGGCCGTGACCTGGCCTGGAAGGTGCAACAGATTACCGAGGCGGTAGGTAATGCAGTTTACCTGTTCGACCAAATGAAGAGCGAGAAGGACAAGGACGCCGTCCCCAGCCTCAAGAAATTCCACTTCCTGGAAGAAGAGAAGGAAGCCATCAGGGCGGCAGAGGTCGGCAGCAAACGGGGCGCCGCCGTAGTCCTGGGTGTCGCCCTCGCCAAGGACCTTGCCAACCTGCCGGGCAACGTCTGCACCCCGACCTACCTGGCCCAACAGGCCAAAAAGCTTGGTGAGACCTACAAGAGTCTCCAGGTTTCCGTGCTCGAGGAGAAGGACATGGAGAAACTGGGCATGGGTGCCCTGCTCTCCGTATCCAGAGGCAGTCGTCAGCCTGCCAAACTAATCACGATGGAGTACCAGGGCGGCAAAAAGGGCGACAAACCCGTGGTGCTGGTGGGCAAGGGTCTGACATTCGACGCCGGGGGCATCTCCCTGAAACCCGCCGCGGCAATGGATGAGATGAAATACGACATGTGCGGCGCTGCCGGGGTGTTCGGTACCATGCAGGCGCTGGCCGAACTCAAGCTGCCCATCAATGTCGTGGGGGTGGTGCCCAGTTCAGAGAACCTCCCCGACGGGGCGGCGAACAAGCCGGGAGACATCGTCACCTCCATGTCCGGCCAAACCATCGAAATCCTGAACACCGATGCCGAAGGGCGCCTGATCCTCTGCGATGCCCTTACCTACAGCAAAAAATTCGACCCGGCGCAGGTAATTGATGTCGCCACCCTGACCGGCGCCTGCGTCATTGCCCTCGGCAAGCAGGCCACCGGATTGCTGGGCAATGACGACGAACTGATCGATGAGCTGCTGGCTGCCGGCCAGAATAGCGGCGACCGCGCCTGGCAGTTGCCTCTCTGGGAAGAGTACCAGGAGCAGCTGAAAAGCCCGTTCGCCGATATGGCCAACATCGGCGGCCGCGAGGCGGGCACGGTGACCGCCGCCTGCTTCCTCTCCCGATATACCAAGGAGTACAAGTGGGCCCATCTGGACATTGCCGGCACCGCCTGGAACTCCGGTGCCGACAAGGGCGCCACCGGACGGCCCGTACCGTTGCTGGTCCAGTATCTCCTGAGCCGTACGGCCAAATAGGCGCGAGGGACGAGATACGAGATTCGAGGAGCGGTATACTCCCAATCGAGTGTCCGGCCATGCGAGTGACAGCAGGTCGCGAACGCCCTCGAATCTCGAATCTCCTATCTCATATCTGACTTAGATGACCCGCATCGACTTCTACATTCTAAAAGCGTCATCCGCAGGCGAACGTGAAATGTTCGCCTGCCGGCTGACAGAGAAGGCCTTCGAGCAGGGCCACAGCATCTATATTCACGTCGCGGATGAAACAGCCGTGGCGCGACTGGATGAGCTGCTCTGGACCTTCCGTGCCGACAGTTTTCTGCCGCACGAGCGCCTCGATGTCCCCGATGCGGATATCGATACCCCGATCCATATCGGATTCGGAGAAGAACCGGGACCGCACGACGATGTCCTTATCAATCTGGCCGATGACGTGCCCCTGTTCTTCAGCCGCTTCCGGCGGGTGGCGGAAGTCATCGGCGGCGACGAGGCGCACCGCAACGCCGGCCGGGAGCGCTATCGTTTTTATAGAGACCGTGGATATCCCCTCGAGGCCCATAATCTATGAGCGAGAAGAAACGCAATAATCCGCTGATCAGCGAGCTCGACTCGCTCAAGGGGCTACTGGAAGCCGGTGAATCCGATTTTTCCGCCGCCATCGATGACCTGCGGATGAGCGCATGCAAAACCGAAGACCGGTCGGACGAGGATGACCTGTTCGAGGATTTCATCCCCGAGGAGTATCTGGTGGAAGTGGCACAGGAGTCCCTCCCCGACAGTGAGCGGAAAGATCGAGTAGCGTCTTTCCCGTCATCATTCACATCGGAAGTCCCGGGCACGGGCTCAACCGATGCAGACGAATCGATCCCCACCCTCGAAGAGGTGGTGGAAGAGGAGCGAGACGACGCCGAAGTCCCTGTACCACAGGGGCTTGCCGGACACGACGGAATGGAGATCCCGGTGCTGGAGGAGACGGTCTCGGTGGAGGATATCCGCCTGGAGGCGCCAGATGCCCTGGGCGCCACCTCCTGGAAAGAGCTGGAGGCCATTGTCGATCTCCTGGTCGAGCGTCGCCTGAGCGATATGCGCGAGATTTTAAAACAGGAGCTGCTCGGTGAGTTGGAGCGCCACACCGGGCTGGAACCGCCGACTCGGTAACCAATGTCGACCCCCTCCTTCATGGGGCCAGCTCTGTGACGTGAACCACGGGGAACACGGGGCGCACGGGGAGAAAAAGATCGGACAACCTGGAGCCGGATCCTCCGATCTCCGTAGGATGGGTTAAAGGGCGCCAGGCACCGCCCGTTCCGAGTGCCCGTGCCCACGACGCGCGCCGTAACCCATCGCAAACGCCGAGGTCGCACGCGCAAGCCCGGGCCTTTACCGGTAGGAGGGCCGCCTCGGCGCGATGCCATCCATGACGAAAATCGCCGCGGGGGCGCGCCTCCTACCGGGATATATCCCACCCCGAAAGGTAGGAGGGCCGCCCTCGGCGCGACAGATTCAATGAAAATCGCCGCGAGGGCGCGTCTCCTACCGGGAATATACCCCACCCGAAGGGTAGGAGGGCCGCCCCCGGCGCGACAGATTCACTGAAAATCGCCGCGAGGGCGCGCCTCCTACCGGGAATATATCCCCACCCCGAAGGGTAGGAGGGCCGCCCCCGGCGCGACAGATTCAATGAAAATCGCCGCGAGGGCGCGCCTCCTACCGGGAATATACCCCACCCCGAAGGGTAGGAGGGCCGCCCCCGGCGCGATGCCATCCATGATAAAAATCGCCGCGAGGGCGCGTCTCCTACCGGGAATATATCCCCACCCCGAGGGTAGGAGGGCCGCCCTCGGCGCGATGCCATCCATGATAAAAATCGCCGCGAGGGCGCGCCTCCTACCGGGAATATATCCCCCCCCGAGGGTAGGAGGGCCGCCCTCGGCGCGATGCCATCCATGACGAAAATCGCCGCGGGGGGCGCGCCTCCTACCGTGCGGAAAGCGAATTTGCTGCCTTTTCCAATCGGACCGATAACTCCTCTGTTTTACAGGAACCCGAACCTTTACGAACACGGGCCGCCGGCCGATTCTCCAGCCTTTTAGACGGGGCAGCGCATACTGATGTCGCTCGCCGGCCCCGCGGGTCGGGGCACAGTGACCAAACTCCGCCCCTCATCGGGTATAATTCGCTTCAATTTCCCCGGCCGGCCCGCCTGTAAGTCCGGTCGCGTTTTTCTAAAAAAAGAGCCAAATTCGACGCACGCCATGGAAAAAGCCTACGACCCGCACGCTATCGAACAGCGCTGGTACCAGTTCTGGGAAGACAATGGCCACTTTGCCCCCTCGGGCGAGGGCAGCCCCTACTGCATCATGATCCCGCCCCCCAACGTGACGGGTACGCTGCACATGGGACACGCCTTCCAGGACACCATCATGGATGCACTGACCCGGTTTCACCGCATGAAGGGCAACAACACCCTCTGGCAGGCGGGTTCGGACCATGCGGGGATTGCCACCCAGATGGTGGTCGAGCGGCAACTCGCCGCCGAGGGCAAGTCGCGGCACGACCTGGGCCGTGAAGATTTCATCGAGCGCGTGTGGGAGTGGAAGAAGCAATCCGGCGGCCATATCACCCGCCAGCTGCGCCGTATGGGCGCCTCCCTGGACTGGTCGCGCGAACGTTTCACCATGGATGAGGGCCTCTCTGCTGCGGTTAAGGAGGTTTTTGTCCGCCTCCATGAAGAGGGGCTCATCTACCGCGGAAAACGTCTGGTCAACTGGGACCCGGTACTACATACCGCGGTCTCCGACCTGGAGGTGGTCTCCGGCGAGGAGCAGGGCTATCTCTGGCACATGCGCTACCCCCTCTCCGACGGCTCCGGCCATCTGGTGGTCGCCACCACCCGCCCCGAGACCATGCTCGGTGACACCGCCGTGGCAGTGCATCCAGAGGACGAGCGCTACCAGCACTTGATCGGCAAGACGATCACCCTGCCCCTGGTCGGCCGCGAGATCCCCATCATCGCCGACGACTACGTCGACCCGGAGTTCGGTACCGGCTGCGTGAAGATCACCCCCGCCCACGACTTCAACGACTACGCAATGGGTCAGCGGCACAATCTGCCGATGATCAACGTCCTCACGGTGGACGCGCGGATCAACGACAACGCACCGGAAAAGTACCGCGGCAAAGACCGCTACGAGGCGCGTGACGAGATCATCCACGACCTCAAGGAAATGGAGTTGCTGGAGAAGATCGACGACCACAAGCTGATGGTCCCCCGCGGCGATCGCTCCGGCACCGTCATCGAGCCCTACCTCACCGACCAGTGGTTCGTGGATCTGACCCGAGACAAGCAGGAGGACGGCCGTACCGGCGGCAAGACCGCGATCACCGACCCGGCCATCGATGCGGTACGCTCGGGCAAGATCAAATTCGTCCCGGGCAACTGGGACAACACCTACTACCACTGGCTGGAGAACATCCAGGACTGGTGCATCAGCCGCCAGATCTGGTGGGGGCACCGCATCCCCGCCTGGTACGACGAGACGGGCAACGTCTACGTCGGCCGCAGCGAGGCGGAGGTGCGCGACAAGCACAATCTCGGCTTCGACGTGAAGCTCACACAGGACGAGGACGTGCTCGACACCTGGTTCTCCTCCGCCCTCTGGCCCTTCTCCACCCTGGGCTGGCCCGAAAAGACCCCCGAACTGAAGACGTTCTACCCGACCTCGGTGCTGGTTACCGGCTTCGACATCATCTTCTTCTGGGTGGCCCGCATGATCATGATGGGCCAGAAGTTCATGGATGACGTGCCCTTTCACGAGGTCTACATCCACGGCCTGGTGCGTGATTCCCACGGCCAGAAGATGTCCAAGTCCAAGGGCAATGTGCTCGACCCCATCGACCTTATCGACGGCATCGAACTCGAGTCACTGGTGCAGAAGCGCACCGCCGGCCTTATGCAGCCGGAGATGGCGAAGAAGATCGAAAAGGCCACCCGCAAGGAGTTTGCCGATGGCATTCCCGCCTATGGCACCGACGCCCTGCGCTTCACTTTCGCGGCCCTGGCCTCCACCGGCCGCGACATCAACTTCGATCTGGGCCGTATCGAGGGTTACCGCAACTTCTGCAACAAGCTGTGGAACGCGGCACGCTACGTACTCATGAACACCGAAGGTGAAGACTGCGGGGTAGGAGGGCCGCCCTCGGCGCGATTCCAGAAAACCAACGGCGACGGAAACACCGCCCCAATCGAATACTCCCTCGCCGATCGCTGGATCCGCTCGCGTTTCCAGAAGGCGGTCAAAGAGGTGAACGAGTCCGTCGCCACCTATCGCCTCGATCGCGCAGCCCAGGCGATTTACGAGTTCACCTGGGACGAATACTGCGACTGGTATCTGGAACTCTCCAAGCCGGTTCTCACCGGCGAGGCCAGCGAAGCCGCAAAACGCGGCACCCGCCAAACCCTGGTCCAAGTGCTCGAGGCACTCCTACGCCTCGCCCACCCCATCATGCCGTTCATCACCGAAGAGATCTGGCAGCGGGCCGCCCCGCTCGCCGGGAAGCTCCCCTCTCCCTCAGGGAGAGGGGCTGTGGGCGACGCACAGGGAAGTGCTAGTGTCGCGGGAGGCAGGATGCCGGGAGCGACTGAGGGGGATCAGTCAGTCGTGGCTACTTTGATGCGCCAGCCCTTCCCGGAACTCGACGAAGGGGATATCGATCCCGATGCCGAAGCGGAAATGCACTGGGTCATGGACTTCATCATCGGTGTGCGCAAAATCCGTTCCGGCATGAATATCGCCCCGGGCAAGGCACTACCGATCATTCTTGACGGCTACAGTGACGAGGACCAGGCCTGTATGGAGCGCAACAGCGCTTTTGTCGAACGCCTCGCACGCACCGAATCCGTCACATGGCTGGCCAAGGGCGAAGAGGCCCCCGAGGCCGCCACCGCCCTGGTCGGCAACATGAAGCTCCTGGTCCCCATGGCCGGACTCATCGACAAGGATGCGGAACTGGCCCGCCTCACCAAGGAGATCGACAAGCTCGGCAAGGACATGGAGCGCGGCAAAAAGAAACTGGAGAACGAGAGCTTCGTCGCCAAGGCCCCCGAAGCCGTGGTCCAAAAGGAGAAGGACAAAGTGGCCGACATGGAAAACTCACTCAGGAGCCTTGAGGAGCAGTTGGAGAAGATTCGGCGGATTTGAACCTGCTCCCCCCCTCCCGAGTCCCGGATGAGAGGAAAGTCATCAAGCGGAAGGCGCCTTCGGGCGCCTTTTTCTTTGCCTGATGGTCAATATTCCTTGTAGGAATTTGCCTACAGACATTGTGGGTCAAGTTCGGCAGACTTAAAGGACTTTCAGCTGTTTCCGTATAGCATCAGAAACACGGAATCTTTCTAACACCGTCTATGGAATTCGGTTTTATCCGATTTCTTGCCGGAAAAACGGAAGGTTGGCCTTGACTCCCGGGCCAGAGACGCAGTGTTATGAAGAATCCACATATTACGGAAAAGGCCGATTCGGCCTAATCAACTGTTAAGAGCTCCGCCATGTATCAAGCATTTAAGGACATGCCACCGTTTCTGAAGTTTCTAACCGTCCATGCTTTGGCTTGCATCTTCATTTTTCTGGCGGTTGTAATTCCTGGCGTACCAATAACTTTCGAAGGTGAGGTCATGGAGTCATCCGACCTTTGGACGAGGGGGTTGGGTTTGCCGACGGCATTTATAGGCTTGGCTATGCCGGTTGCTGGCGGGTTGTTTCTAAAGCGCTGGAGGTATTCACGGCAGCTCTATGCAGGGTTAATGGTTTCCGTCCTGGTCGCCCCATACGTAATTTGGCAACAGTTACTGCCAGCCGTATTCGGTGTCATAACTTCGTGCGCAATTATCGCTTACCTATTCATCAACCAGAAAGCCCGTGCGTATTTCGGCTCTTAATCGGGTAAGGGCGGGTATTTAGCCCGCCCTCCCCACACCACCTAGCATGCGGGTCCGCACTAGGCGGTTCACAAGAAAGAAGCACACGAGAAG
>NZ_FMWD01000002.1:392044-472089 GCF_900102855.1 Thiohalomonas denitrificans | reverse complement strand
GATCGTTTCCGCCCTCGGCCCGTGGCTTGGTCAGGTCGAAACGCTGACGCTCGACAACGGTAGTGAGTTCGCCCACCACCCCGTGGTGACCGAACAGCTTGGCTGTGATGTCTACTTTGCACGGCCGTATCATAGTTGGGAGCGTGGAACGAACGAAAACACGAACGGGCTGATCAGGCAATATTTCCCGAAGGGAACCGATTTTTCCAAGATCAGCAAAGAGCAGATCCAGGAGGTCGAGAATAAGCTCAACCTGAGACCACGAAAGCGGCTCGGCTACAAAGCGCCCATCGAACTGATGGTCGCATAAGCGATGAAGGGGGGCGTTGCACTTATTGGTTGAATTCAGGTCCACCCGATTGCATGCCCCTGCGCGGCTCACGACGGGTGAGCTTGGTCGTTAGCGATCGGGCCGATGGCAGAGCGCGGTAGACTTACATCAAAATGCCCTTGGTGCAGTATAACTTTCGCAATGGCTGGCGCGGCCATTTATGGCACGAGCGCTTTCATTCGTTCGTGATGGACGAATCGTATCTGTTATCCACTGTTCGCTATGTCGAACTCAACCCCGTGGAGGCCAAGCTATGCAAACAGCCGGCCGATCGGCAGTGGTCAAGCGCCTTGCCGCACCTGTTGGGCAAAGGTGACTCTTCCACGGTGGTCAACATGCCACAGAACAAAGGGGCTGACGTCATCGCCCCCGCAGGCCCTGCCATTTAACTAGCTACCTGCACCTTTTCGGCTTCGGCCACCTCCCGCTTCAGGCGGGCAATCAGCTGGAGAAACAGGTTCTTGGCCGCTAAAGCATCGGCTGAGCCCTCGGCCTCGGCCTTTCGGATGAGCCCCTGAACGTACCGGATGTCCTGGCGCAGTTCATCAGGGGTAAGATTGTCGAGTTGCCGATAGTCCATGTCTACCAAACTCTCCTTTTTGGGTTTCTTCTCCTAACAAGCCGAATTATGCCGAAAACGGGCGTGGCACGTCTGTCAGGCTTTTCCGAGTTCGCTGTAGGTGTTTTCCTACAGCCTTGACCCAAAAAAGGGAACAGTGAACAGTGGGGTCGGACCACTGCAACACATTGAATATAAAGATTTTATAGATTGAAAATGAACCTATTTTTGGCTTAAAAGCCCCATTTCTGGTCTAAAATCGTATTTCTAACAAGATTAATGATGCACCACCGGCGGCAAAGGCGGGTTGTTCGGTCATTTTTTGGGGATACGGACAGCCATCATAAGAAGCAAAGAAAAATGCTGCTGCATTGCCATGACTGGCAATGCAGCAGCCGATGCAGTGGTAATGGGGTGGCCTCGATCGAGACGAGGGCTTGACTTGGTTTGGGAGTGGCATCTATTCCTTCATAGCAGTGAGGAGTTACTGACTCTCAGGAAGGCGAGGATGGCGATGGTTGGGATGGGTGCCCAGGTGATCGTCTACTCACAATCCGCTCAACTCGACGCCGGAAGTGATGCGGTGCTTCGCAGTGAGGTTCCAAGCGGCGCAGGTTAGCCACTCGATATGTGGAGAAAGAAAGAAGGAATGAGGGACGAATGTCCGAAATCTTGATTGCCTATTCAACAACAGACGGCCATACACGGGAAATTTCCGTTAGGCTGCGGCAGGTGATCAAGCAGCAAGGCCATCAGGTTACATTGATTTCTATTGATGATGAGCCGGATATCGACCTGGACAGGTTTGATAAAATAATCCTTGGGGCAAGTATCCGCTACGGGAAACACAGCAAGCAGGTTTACAAGTTTATAGAAAAAAATCGGAACGAGCTCGAAAGCAAGTCGAATGCTTTTTTTTCGGTAAATGTCGTCGCCCGTAAGCCGGACAAAAATAGACCAGAAACCAATCCATATTTACGGAAATTTCTGAAGCAAATTAAATGGAAACCGAAAGAAGTGACGGTTTTTGCCGGGAAGATTAATTATCCCAAATACCATTTTTGGGACCGGCAGATGATACGGCTAATAATGTGGATGACAAAAGGACCTACCGATCCCAAGGCAGTGGTTGAATTTACAGATTGGGAGCAGGTTGAGGCGTTTGGGCGTCTTATCGGGAAAATGGAATAAAGGAGACAGGGTCAAAGGAGATTGGGGGGCAGATCAAAAATCCACGTCGTTACCGCTGTCGGGTGTTCTGGGCTTCAGTGCGGTTATTCACCAGCGACTAGGTTTCTCCATTTCTTCTTTGAATCGGTCGTTTCCCCAGCGCCATTCCTTTTTGCGTCGCCTGCCTGACTTCGTTGGTGATTGCGGGTGCCATATGCACGGCAAGCAATCTCGAACACCTCACCAGAATTGTGATTCTCGGGAAAGTTGTTCATCTGAACGAACTGCGCTGCGGATTAGCACACGCACCAATACTGCACGCCTTCGGTGCGCAGGAAAGATTCTGCCTGGGCGCCCTGCAGCATGGCAAAGGTGGCGAGTAGGCCGGCCTCCGTGCAGGTCGCGGCGGCGACGGTGACAGAGTGCGGCGCATCCTCGATTGGCCAGCCGGTGGCGGGGTTGAGGATATGGCTGTAGCGAATGCCGTTCGCAAGGAGGTAGCGGCGGGAATCGCCGCTGGTGGCCAAGCCTCCATGCCGCAACTCGAACCGGTGGATGCTTTTGCTGCCTTCGGCCAACTGCGGGGAGGAGGCCGGGTTTTCGACACCAACAAACCAGCCGCAGCCGTTGCGCCGAGGAGTGTTCACGTAGAGGTCGCCACCGTAGTTCACCAGTATGCTGGCATCGCTCTGATCGGCGATCAGACGCGCCGTGCGGTCGACCGCGTATTCCTTACCGATCCCGCCGAGGTCGATCTCCATACCGGGCGGCACGGTGATCTCCGGCCGCCGCCAGGTAATCTTGTGCCAGCCGATGAGCGGCAGGATGTTCGCCACCTCGTCAGCGCTGGGGATGCGGTCACTGCCATCGAAACGCCACACCCTTCGTAGAACACCCGATGTAATATCGAACCGGCTTTCACTCAACTCGTAGCATTGATTCGCATAGTCGAGCAGGGCCGCAGTCTCTTCATCGACTACCACCGGCTGCCCATCCGAGTGGTTGATCCGCTGTATCACGCTGTCCTTCCGATAGCGACTGAATTTGTGCTCGATACGGGAGGCCTCGGCCTGTGCGATAGCGAGTAATCGCCGGGCCAGCCGTCGATCATCAACATCCATGAGGATTTCGCAAGGACTGGCCATGGCCTGGAAGCGGCCGAGCCAATGGTCCTTGGTGCGGGTGAGTGAAGGTGCTTCAGTCATAAGCTGGTGAAAGGAGAGGCGCGGCTGACGAGCCGCGCCTTTGTCTGAGTTAGAACAGGAAGGAATAATTTGCCTGTAGGAGCACCGCGTCGACATCCTCGAATTCGCCGTCGTCATCTGACTGGGTCATGTATTCAAGGCGCACGCTGTATTCCTGCTTGTCGCTCGATGCAACGCCATATTTCAGGCCGAATGTGTTCGTCGTCATGTTGCCAAGACGATAATCGGCACTCGCATAGGTCGGAATGTTCCCTTCATCCAGCTTGAAATGATAGAACTCGGCGGCGCTCTGCTTGTACCAGCGCACATGGGGCTGCAGGTAGTGCCCGCTGCCCAGCTCGTGCCGGTAACGCAGGTCCAGGGTATGGGAGTTGAGATCCCAGTCGTCCCAGTAATAGCGGTAGGAGACGTCAGCCACATCGTCGGACAAATGATGCAAGGTTCGCCAAAAGATGGTCTGCCGGCTACGTTCGTCGGGACGATTCTCGTAGAGGTAGCCGGTCACGTCCCCTGCGCCATCAGTGACACTGAGCAGCTTGTAGGGGTCACTAAGGTAGCCGTCATCAATACCGTAGGTGTAGTTGAACTGCATGAGGGTGCGTCGGTTCACGACCTGGGTGACACCCAGCAGAAGCTCGGACACGGTCTTGTCCTCGCTGGTGCTTTGCGTCTCCTTCACGTCGGGGAATGCCGGCATGGGGGTCAGCCCGACCGGTGCCCCACCCTCCGGTTCGATGGTGTCCTGGCTGAAGGAAGCCCCTGCCGAGAGAGTGGTGTTGCGGTTGTTGAAGTCGCGCGCCAGCGTCGCGGAAATTCCCGCGGACTGGTAATCATGCTCGGTGGAGAAGTTGGCCGAGAAGATACCCTTGAGGCGCTCGCTCAAGGGTTTCTCCCATTCGCCGCTCAGTGCGACGCGGGTATCCCGAAACGTCGGGTCAAGCGGTGTCTCGCCGGGCCCCGCGGTGTAGCTGGAATTGCCCGAAGGCGTGGTGAAAGTCTGCACCTCGTCCGTCGGAATCGCACCGTTTGGTGATGATCCGGTCAGGGTGTCGACCACCAGGCGTACTCCGACGTACTCGTCATCGCCCAAAGACTTACGCAAGCCAACCACCGGCTCAATAACGCTCACGCGATCACTGCCTTCCGAATAGAGCAGCACCGCCGAATCGACTTCCCACTTCTCCTCGGAGGCGGCATTCACCCCTTGTGAGGTCCCGGTCAGAAGCGAGCATGTCGCCAGCGCCAGGGCACCGCGAACCGATTTGGACTCTTTTTTCAGTTGCATCCGCAGCCTCCACCACCAACGGCCTGTCCACCGGACGATCCTTCCTTGCTGTAATAGATATGATCGTCCAGGTATTGATCAATCGGATACCCGTCGAGCTGCATCGCCCTTTTCGCCAGCAGATCCTTTTCCCAAGGCTGGACCGGTTCGAAGGCGCACCCGCCCTGAAGCAGGGCAAGAACGAGTACAGTGCCCGTTATGATTACGCGCATGGCTAATTTCCTCTAACCCACTCAATGTTCCAGAACATTCCGGATGCCCGCCTCCAGTTCGCGGCTGTCTTCATCCCGAAAACCGACGTGTGACAGGCGTATTTCACCGTCCCGATCGATCAAATAACTGCTGGGCATACCTTTTAACCCGAAACGTTCCGCTGTTTCCCCCTTTGGGTCATAGGCGACGGTAAACTGTGCCGGGTATTTGGCAAGAAACTGCTCGACCAGTTTGCGATCCTTGTCCAGATTGACGGCCACGACCACCAGCCCCTGTTCGCCATATCGCGTCTGCAACTCGTTCATGAAGGGAAACGACTTGCGGCACGGCGCGCACCAGGAAGCCCAGAAATCCAGGTAGACGACCTTGCCGCGCAGCTGCTCCAGGCGGAGCTCCCCTCCTTCTACCGACCAGACTGCGTCGGGTGCCGAGGCTGCGGGAGCGGCCGTGGCAAAGAAAAGCGAGAGGAAGACGAGCGAGGCAGACCGGAGAATCATGTCCTTCATTGTTGGCTCCGAATGTAAACGATCCACAATTCTGTTCCTTGCCGGGATTCCTTTAGCGAGGGTTCGGCGAACAAATCCTATCTCATTTATGGTTAGAATATCACTAAAATTATGGATCGTGTCTAAATCGAGGCTGATTTGTGACCGCTTTCCTCCAAAGGACAGGACCTCACGAGATCACTTCCCGAAGCCCGGAATTGGCTACGTGTCGTAATTTTCCACAGACTGGTGCGTGGGCGCGACTTGGATGTAGCTATTTCGCCAAGGCCAAAAGGAGAAGAAATGCGTAACAAATCAATGCTAATACCATTCATTGTGCTCCTCGTCTTGGGATGCAGTGAACCGAAGATAGACGCGAGCAGTGATCAGGCGATGGCAACCTCAATAGAGGAGGTGCGTCAATCATTGACGCCGGATCAACAGCTCCATTTCGATGACGCAGTACAAGTGCTGGCATTCAGTCAGCAAAGCCTGGAAGAGTTCCTGAAGGAGGGGGCTTCAAGCATCATCACGACCAGAGGACAAATGAAGGATGTGCTGAATGGCAAGACAGGGAGAGAAGTTATCGAAGAAGCTGAAAGGCTCAAAAGGGAACGGAAGTAAAAAGGTTCAGTAAACAAATCCAAGCGATAGGAACTCCCGGGGCTCAGGCTTCCATCATTGCCACGTGACGGAGTTGCGGTTCCGTATCACATCGCTATGCCTGTCAAAAAAAACGGATATGGGGAGAAGACGGACGAATAGAATGAGGGGAGCAGATAGGTTTGGCGACGGCTAATTCCTACCCTCTCCCATTAGTGTTGAGGTTACTCGGCCGGTAAGTGGCCGTAGCTGTTATTGACTTCAGCGGGCATCGAGCTGTGCATACATCCCCGTTACACGGTGCATCTGGTTGAGGATCTTTTCTGCGGAGCGGGTGACCAGAAGGGGAATGTGTTCGTCGTCTTTCAGTTGAAAACTCATCCGGAAGACGATCCACTGCCGTTCTACCTCGGCAAGTCCCTGCTGGATTTCCAGGGTGTTTTCGGGAGCGGATTTCAGATCGGCCATTGCACCCTCGAACTCATAACGTGCGCGCTGCAATTCCTCGCGAATCCCGGCATCCTGGATGCCGCTACTAATGAGCACGTAGAGTTTTGCAATACGCTGCGAAAGCATTCGCTGGCGTCCGGCAGTGTTGACGAGTTGCGCTTGCGGCATTCCGGACGTGTTTTGAAGCTTGATGACCACGTCGTGGGCAGCCGCCAGGAGTTTTCCATCGCTGTTTGACAGAAGTAACATCCCTTCCCGGTTCGCAGGGCCGGTTGCAATGGACTTGAATGGACCCCATAGACGGCGGACGTTCGACAGAGCTGTACGCACGTCATCATTGGGTGCATTCTGTTCAAGCCTTTTCAGTTGCTCCCCAAACCGTGTCACCGCCTCTTTCAGCTGTGAGCGTGCTTCGCTTTTGTCGACGTCGATCACCAGCTGCGAATAGGCCTTGACGATGCGCTGTGACAGCATGCGCTGTGCGCCCGCCTGATCGATCATTTCAGGAAGGGAGGGTGTTGCCGCCATGGCGGTGGTCGGGAGTACCAGTAGAATTGCCAGTGTAAAAAGGCTCGCCGATAGCAGCCCGTTGATTCTCTTCATTGGTTGTTCCTTCTTCTTTTCCGGAATTGAAAACGGCTCCCCCTCGATGCTCCGCCCACGTTAGATATGGGTAAATTGGATCAAAGTGTTTCCCTGGGAATAATTCCCCTGCAAAGCGAAGGATTTTCGACCTCCAGCATTTGGGAATCAAGTAGCTCCCCGGCGCTAACCCTAACGGGGTAGTGGCCGTAGCTGATTGAGCGCAACGGAGGGCGGCTTGGGTGCGCTTACAGTGCCCAGTGGTCGGCAAGTAGCAGTGCGAACAGACCGAACAGGTAGAGGATGGAGTAGCGAAAAGTGACCATCGCGTGTTCGTCACGCTCGCCGCGATAGAGACGCCAGGCGTGCCAGATGAAGCCCAGTCCCAGCGGGATCACTCCGAGCAGGTAGAGTATTCCGGCGCTGCGGGTGACGAAGGGCAGCAGGGCGACGGCCATCAGCATGATGCTGTAGAGCAGGACCTGGGTCTTCGTGAAGTGCAGGCCGTGGGTGACGGGAAGCATGGGGATTTTGGCGTGGCGATAGTCGTCGACGCGATGGATTGCCAGCGGCCAGAAATGCGGCGGCGTCCAGACAAAGATAATCAACGAAAGCAGCAGCGCATCCAGGGTGACCTCTCCCGTGACCGCTGCGGCACCCAGCAGCGGTGGGGATGCCCCGGCTGCACCACCCCAGACGATATTCTGCGGCGTGGAGCGCTTGAGAAAGGCGGTGTAGAGGACGGCATAGCCGATCATGGCGGTGAAGGTAAGTGCCGCAGTCAATACATTGACCAGGCCCGTCAGAATGGCCATTGCACTCACCGCAAGGATGAGAGCGAAACCCAGGGCGCCAGTGCTGCCGATCTGTCCCGAAGGCATTGGCCGGTGTCGTGTCCGCTCCATGATGGCGTCGATATGCGCATCCAGCAGGTGATTAATGACTGCACCGGCGCCGGCTGCCAGCCCGATGCCGAGCAGGCCGAACAGGATCCGGCTCCATGGCATGGCGGAGTCGTCGATGGCCAGGAACATTCCCACCAGGGCTGTGAAGAGCATCAAGCCGACAATGCGGGGTTTTGTCAGCGAAAGGTAGCGCCTCCAGGAAGCAGCGGGCGTTGCGCAGACGGCATCACTCAGCGGCATACCCGCTCCGCTCTTCTGCGATGGTTTGCACCTGCCCCGCAACCGGCCGTTCGCCGGCAGCTGGGGAAGCGCTTGTCGGACATCATGGCGTCTCTCTTTGGCGGTTTTTTCCCAGCACCGCGAGGAACAGCAACAGTAATACGGCAAACGCAAACCACTGCAGGGCGTAGCCGATATGCATGCCCCTCTTGTCGGCGCGGCCCAGCTCCGCTTTCAGCAGTTCTCCTGCCAGCCGCGAATCCTCCACCAGTACAAACGGCGCCACTGCAACGTTATGGCTCCTGGCATAGCGTTCCGGATCCAGATAGGGCCACCGATCACCAAAGGCCTTGTTCGAGTCGGTTAGCTGGAGTGTGGGAACGGCGGGGCGCACAAGCAGGCCTTCGATTTCGGCAGGTTGTCGAGCCCGGGTAACCGATGTTTCGGGACGGGCCACCCAGCCCCGGTTTACCAGCACACGCAGCTCACTGCCGGCGATGTGCAGTGGCACGATGTACTGCAAACCCTGCCGGCCATCCGGTCTGCGCCCTTCGACCCAAAAACGGTGTTTCATCTCGAACCGGCCTCTCGCGAGCGCTCGCCGATAGAACAGTTCGGCGCCCGCAGTCTCAACGCCCTTGATGAACACCGGCTCACGGTTCGCCTGTTCCCGTACCATTGCACTTCGCACCTCTGCCTCTTCTGCCCGGTGTAACTGCCAGAACCCCAACTGCAGACAAAGGGCGCTGAGGAGAACGACACCGATGCCGATGAGTGCCCGCATGGCCTGGCCTCTACACTCCTGTTTTGACTTCGGTTATCTGGGAGCCTACTCCGCCGTTATCTACTACATCCTCCAGGGATTTGTTCAACGGCTTATTTTCCGTACTAAAGAGGCGATACCGGTCGACGCTGCCGGAGCGTCGTCCTCTTCCATAAAGGTATAGGAGAGGGTCAGCGAATCGATATCTTCAGGCAGTTCCGGTGATATCCGAAAGGCCACCGGCATCTGCTTTGTCTCGCCCGGCAAGAGTGTCTGTCGGGTAAAGCAGAAACACTCGCTCTTGCTGAAATAGCGGGTCGCCTGCCAGGGTGCTACCGCCGGAATGGCCTGGCCTGAGATTGCCGTGGCGGTCCGGTTGCTGGCCCGGTACCCGACCCGATGGGTGGTGCCGATCGGCACTCGCACACTGTGCACGTCGGGCACGATCTCCCAGGGAAGATTGTCATTGACCGATGAATCGAACATGACGGTTACCATTCGGCCCTCGGGGATGGCTTTTCCTTCTGTCGCGGCACCCCCCGCGGCTGGCTGCACCTCGGCCAACCGGTTAAATAGAGGTGATGCCATGACCAGGCCGAAACCGACGACTGCGGCGATCATCCGTGACCGCTGCCACAGGTTGGTGCGTTTGTGCGTTCCATCGCGCATTGTTGCTCCCTGTCAGGCATTGCTCCGGCCCTGACGGTGTCACTCGGTAATGAGTGGGGCTCCCCTGTCGGGGATCACCCCGATCCGTTCCGGGGATGGTTGGCTTGCGCCAGCGATATAGAACTGGATTCCCAATACCAGTACCGGCACCCCTATCCAGCCCACGAATGCTGATTTGTGAAAGGTCTCTTTGCCTGAAACGGACTTGCTTTGGTGACGCCAGACGGAATAGCCGATCATCAGCGTGACGACTATCATGAGTGCCGTGGTGAAGCCCAGTGTGAGCAAATACAGGTCGTGGAATGGCCGGGTGACTTCCTGTCTCATCGTGTTATCCCTCGGCCACCTGCCAGGGACCCGAGCGGGTTCGGGCATTCCCTGTCCTCAGAATAGCTGTCGGATTCCTGACTGCCAGCGGAAGATCGGTTCGCTCCTTCTCCGGTTTTGAGTCAGGGTATCCCTTAAACGCGGAAAGCATTTTCGTGCTCCCGGGACAATTTTCTGAGCTCGTTGAGTGCCACGCTGAGCAAGGCAAAATCGGCCGTCGGTGCGGTGTGAAATTGCCCGAGCCTGTGGCGAAAATGCTCCAGCGGTTCGGTATTGGCCGCCATCCAGTTGGCAACGAGGGCGCTTGTGTCCGCTTCACCCGGGCTGGTCTCCAGGGCCTCTACGGTCAGCGTGCGGTGCAGACGGTACAGTTCATCACGGAGTGCCTCCCGCGCGAGGCGTGACCAATGGTCTTCCACCGGGAGTGCTCCGATGTGATCCCGCAGCCAGCGCATCCCCAGCATGGCTTCGAGTGCGAAATAGAGGCGTGCCACGCGTTCAATAGGAAGCTGCAGGTGCGCGGCGACATTGGCCACATCGAGTGCGGCGAGCAGCAGTGGGAGTGTGGCAAAGCGGGTGGCGTCTTGCGGTGACAAACCACGGTCGAGCAACTCGTTTCTGCGCTGATCGAGGTAGGTGTGATCAGCGGGATCGATCAACTCCGGCAGTGTGTCACGAAGGGTGTCCACGCTGTCCTGGTAGGTTTCGACAGCCGCCGTCACATCCAGTGGTTGCGCCCGGCTTCGCAACAGCCACAGCATTGCGCGTCGTGCCACCTTGCTGACTTCTTCGAGCAGGTAAAGCTGGTGACGGGCCTCCACCCGGTTGTCCATCGATGCAATGCGCTGCCACAGGTCGGGCAGGTCGAAAATCTTGCGGCAGGCCATGAAGGCCCGGGCGATATCCGGTGCATTGCTTCCCGACAACTCTTCGATCCGGAATACCGCCGTCAGTCCGAGCCGATTGATGAGGTTGTTGGCGACAAAGGTGGCGGTGATCTCCGGGCGTAACGGATGCCGGGCAATTTCCCTGCTGTAGCTCCCGATGATCGGTTCCGGAAAGTATTCGCTGAATTCCTCCGTCAAACCGGGATCGCTACTGATATCCGAGGCCAGTAAATCGTCGAACAGTGCAATCTTGCTGTAAGAGAGCAGCACGGCCAGTTCCGGTCGCACCAGGCCTTCACCCGACAGTTGTCGCGCCTCCAGTGCTTCATCATCGGGAAGATTCCAGGTGTCCCGGTCCAGGTCATTGCGTTTCTCGAGCCATCGCATGAACGCGCTGTGTTCCGGTAGGTGGGCGGCAGCGCGGTGTTCACTCATGGAGAGTGATTCGGCCTGCTGATAATTGTTGCACAGCACCGTGTTTGCCACCTCTTCGGTCATGTCCGAAAGCAAACGATTGCGTCGCGCCACCGGGAGTCCACCCTCGCTTACCGGGCCGCGAAGCAGAATCTTGATGTTGACCTCGTGGTCCGAACAGTCGACCCCGCCTGAGTTGTCGATAAAATCCGTGTTGAGGCGGCCACCCTGGCGGGCGTACTCGATGCGTGCGGCCTGGGTCAGGCCCAGGTTGCCTCCTTCGCCGATCACCCGGCAACGCAACGCTCCGGCATTGACCCTGATAGCGTCGTTGCTGCGGTCTCCGACCTCTTCATCACTTTCGTCAGAAGCCTTCACAAAGGTGCCGATTCCGCCATTCCAGAGCAGGTCGACCGGCGTCTTGAGAATGGCGCGAATCACGTCGTTGGGAGGCAGCGCCGCCTGTTCAATGCCCAGCAGGCGACGAACCTGTGGCGACAGGGGGACTGATTTGGCTGATCGGGAGAAAACCCCCCCGCCTTCGGAGATGGCCTGCGGGTCGTAGTCGGACCAGGAACCGGCCATACGGAAGAGCCGCTCCCTTTCGGTAAAGCTCACCTCCGGGTCCGGGTGGGGATCGAGAAAAATGGATTTGTGGCTAAACGCCGCAACCAGCCTGAGATGGCGGGACAGCAGCATTCCATTGCCGAACACGTCGCCATTCATGCCGCCGATTCCCACGACGGTGATGTCGTTCGACTGGCTGTTGATCCCCATTTCGCGGAAGTGGCGCTCGACCGAGACCCAGGCGCCGCGCGCGGTGATGCCCATCTTTTTGTGGTCGTACCCGGTGGATCCGCCCGAAGCAAAGGCATCTCCCAGCCAAAAGTCGTATTCGGCCGCGATGCTGTTGGCGAGGTCCGAAAACGCGGCAGTTCCCCTGTCCGCAGCAACCACGAGGTAGGGGTCGTCATCGTCATGCCTCACCACCTGAGGGGGCGGGATGACTCTTCCGCCGGCGAGGTTATCGGTAAGGTCCAGCAGACCGCGAATGAAGGTGCTGTAGCAGGCGGCGATCTCCTCCCTCATTGCCCCGGGGTCCTCCGGGGGCTGCTTGATCACAAACCCCCCTTTGGCACCAACCGGCACAATCACCGCATTCTTGACCATCTGCGCCTTCATGAGCCCGAAGATTTCGGTGCGAAAATCCTCGGGTCTGTCGGACCAGCGAATGCCCCCGCGCGCGACCTTTCCGCCCCGCAGGTGGACGGCCTCGACGCGCGGCGAATAGACAAAGATTTCGAAGCGCGGACGCGGCTCCGGAATATCCGGTACCTGCGTTGCGTCCAGTTTGAAGGCCACATGGTTTTGGCCAGCGTCGCCACGCTGGTAGTAGGTCGTCCGCAGGGTAAACTGGATCAGCTGATAGAACCGTCGCAGGATTCGATCTTCATCGAGGTTGGGAATGTCTTCGAGTGAGCGCTCTATGGCATCGGCCAGGCGCGCGGTACGTTCGGTCGAGGTCTGCTGGCCGGCGGGATCAAACCGCGCCCGGTACAGGTCCACCAACATGCGGGTGATCTGGGCCCGACTCACCAGCACCTGCTCCATATATCCCTGGCTGAACGGGAAGTCCGTCTGCAGCAGGTACTTGCAGTAGCTTCGCAGCATGACTGCCTGGCGCCAGGTACACTGGGCGTGCAAAACCAGGCGATTGAAACCGTCGTTTTCGACACGTCCGTCCCACACCCGCGCAAACGCCTCATGGAACCGGTGGCGGACCGAGTCGGGTTCCACTGGCTCGTTCTGATGAAACTCCATCCCCAGGTCGTGGATCCATATCGGCGGGCGATGGGAAGGATGGATCTCATGAGGGCGTTCGTCAGAGACACTCACGCCCATGTTCTCCAGCATGGGCAGAACGGTCGACAGTGAGATGGGGTGTCGCTGACGAAACAATTTGATCCGCAAGTGTCCGGAGGGAGCCTCCAGCGGGTGGTAGAGCTGGATCGCCAGCCTCTCACCCTCCAGCGCCTCCATCTCCAGAATGTCGTGCACGGCGACGGGCGCCGTATACTCCTCGCAATAGGAGGAGGGAAAGGCATTTCGGTAGCGGGTATAGAGCCGGTTGCCCTTTTCTTCACCCAGCTCCTGCAGGAGTGCCGTATGCAGTTCCTTGGACCAGGAGCGAGTCTCCTTGACAATCCGCTGTTCGATCTCGCGTACGTCGTAATCAGGTATGGTGCCGTCGACGTGTACGATTAAATGCAGCCGGGCGAGCTGCGACTCGGAAATCGACACATCGAAATCCATGTGAGTGGCGTCGAATGCCTCGCGCATCACCTCCTGTACCTGAAGACGAACGTCGGTATTGAAACCCTCTCTGGGTAGATAAACCAGGCACGACAGAAACCGATGATAAGGATCGCGGCGAATCAGTACGCGTACCTGCTGGCGCTCCTGCAGGTGCAGAATCCCGGTTGCAATATCGAACAGCTCTCCCGGGCTGCTCTGAAACAATTCATCGCGCGGCAGTGTCTCGACGATATTCAGCAGGGCTTTGGCAGAGTGGCTGCCGGGGCGCAGCTGCGAGCGCTGCATGACCTGCTGCACCTTCCTCCGCAGCAGCGGGATCTCGGTGGGGCGGCTAGTGTAGGCGCCCGAGGTATAGCGTCCGAGAAATCGCCTCTCGCCCGTGACATGGCCACTGGCATCGAACACCCGGACGCCGACATAGTCGAGATAGCCGGGCCGGTGGACCGTGGCCCGGGAGCTTCCCTTGGTGAGAATGAGCGCGGCAGGGCTGACGGCAAGCTCTCGCAGCTCACCCGTCAGCCGCTCAAAGCTCGTGGAGAGGACCGCCTGCCGCGGCTCCCTGACAATGCCAAGGCCTGAATTTGGTACCAGGCGCAGGTGCTTCTCACCATCCTGTTCCTCAAGGGTGTATTCCCGGTAGCCCAGAAAGGTGAAGCTGTCCTCGTTCAGCCAATGGAGAAAGGCGCGGGTCTCCTCGAGTTCCGAGGGTTCCACGGGTGGCGGCTGACGAGTCAACGCTGCGATACAGTCATGAAGTTGTTCGCGCATCAGTGGCCAGTCTTCCACGGCTGCGGCCACGTCATCGAGCACCCGGTTGATCCCTGCGTGGAGAGCGCCCAGCATTTCGGGATCGGTCTGCCGGTCGACCTCGAAATGCAGGAAGGCTTCCGCCTTGGAGCTGTCGGCCTCCTTGCCCTCTGGCAGTACTTCAATCAACGCGCCCTGGGCACTGCGGCGTACATTCATTACCGGATGAATGATCAGGTGAACCGTCAGTCCCTGGCGGTTGAGCTCCATCCGCACCGAATCCACCAGAAACGGCATATCGTCCTGAACGATTTCGACAATGGTATGGGTGGTGTGCCAGCCGTGCTCCTCGACCCGCGGGTTGTAGACCCGGATGAGGCGTTCACCCTGGCGACGGCGAGTGGCGAGATTCCAGTGGGCAAGTGCCGCACCGTAGAGGTCCGGAAGGGTGCGATCCAGCAGATCGTCGGGTCCCACGCGGCGGTAGTATTCGCGGGAGAACGCCTCGATCGGAATGGCCTGGGGGGCGGGGCACTTATCCCGTATTCGGGTGACGACCTGATCGACAAGGGAGTGTTTTTTCTCTTCCGTGGTGCGTGGCAGTCCCATTTTCCTTCCGTGGTTCCGTTGTATTTCCTTACCTTCACTGTAGGCCACGGAAGCCAAGCTTGGGTGGTGCCTGCCGGTAACAAACCTCGGCGTCAGGGTGTCGTCCCGCTCGTTTGCCTGCAGGTCGGCCTTCAGGCCGTCATCGAGTTGCGATGGGCTAAGGCCCGACCTACATCGCGGCGCAGTATTGGTCCATTAGCGGGGCTCCCTTCGGACCACTAGCCTTGAGAAGAGAGGACCAAACGACTGGAGGCCCGATGCACGCAAGGACCCGCTGGCGTATCGCTGTCGCACCCGGTGACGGCGTGGGACGCGAAGTGATGCCGGCAGCCGTCACGGCGCTGAAGTACTTGATGAGGGACAACGGCCCGCAGCTGGAATTAACCGAGCTGGAGTGGCCGGCAACCGCCTATCACCGCGACCACGGCCGGATGATGCCGGAGGAGTGGCGGACCCGGCTGGCCGAGTTCGATGCGTTGCTACTGGGGGCGCTGGGGGACCCGGGACCATCAAGCGATGCAGAGCGCTACCGTTTGCCGGATGCCGTTTCACTGGCGCCGATCCTCGCCATTCGCCAGGGTTTTGACCAGTGGGTCTGCGAACGCCCTGCAATCTCGCTGGAGGGGGCGCCCCGCTACCTGGCCGACAAGAGGGCCGGTGCCATCGACATGCTGGTGATTCGCGAAAACAGTGAGGGTGAATATATCGGCCAGGGCGGACGTACCGCTCGGGGGACCGGGCACGAAGTCGCGACCCAGGTGGAGGTATTTACCCGGTTCGCCACCGAACGCCTGTTTCGACACGCCTTCGAACGGGCCCGGCAGCGGAGCGAAGAGCGGGCTGCGGGGCGGCGCCCATTGCGCTTCGGTGTAAAGGAGCGGGCCGATGCCCAGGTGTGCCTGGTGACCAAGCGAAACGCACTCCGGCACTGGGGGGAGATGTATACGGAAATCTTTGCCGAGGTCGCCGCGGAGTATCCCGGGATCGAGACCCACCATGAGCTGGTGGATGCCGCCTGCATGAAGTTCGTGACTTCCCCCTGGCGATTTGATGTGGTGGTGGCCAGTAACCTGCAGGGCGATATCCTTACCGATTTGGCCGCGGTGCTGTGCGGCGGATTGGGAGTAGCCCCCTCCTGCAACCTCAATCCTTCCAATCGTGCCGCACTGCCGATGTTCGAACCCACCCACGGCAGCGCACCCGATATCGCCGGCAAGGACCTGGCCGATCCGCGCGCCATGCTGCTGACTACCGCGATGATGCTCGACTGGATGGGAGAGGAGGACGCCTCCGCCAGCAAGGCGGCAGGTCGGCTCCGCCGGGCCGTCGAGGCCGACTTGCGCGAGCACCAGAGGGAGAGCCGACCCGGCAGTGCGATCGCCGAGAGCATCCTGGGACGGATCGGCGGCTGACTGCCACGAAGGAAAGCTCCCGGTAGTCTGCTCAGCGCGCCTTGCATGGGCCCATTAGCGGGATCTGAGTGCCACACTCTTTCCCGCGCGGACCACCAGGAGCCTGTCCGATCGGGCTTGGCCGGAGTAGGTCAGTCTATTCTCGGACAGTCTCCTAGACTCTATAAATAGTTACCGGAGGGAGGCATAGCCGCATGCAGTGGCATTTGCCAGCAAACAAAAAGGAGCCGCACCATGGAGAAGCACCCCGAATCCGGCGCCGGACACCTGTCGCCGTTGCTGAAACAGTCATCGGACATTACGGCCGTACGCGGTGAAGGTGTCTGGCTTTACGATGATAGCGGCGAGCGTTATCTCGATTTCACCTCGGGCATTGGCGTTACCAGTACCGGCCATTGTCACCCCAAGGTGGTCGAGGCGGCACAAAGGCAGGTCGCCAATCTTATCCATGGGCAGTACGCCATTGTCCGTCACCAGCCCCTGGTGGAACTGGCGGGGCGTCTTGGGGAAAAGATGCCGGATCCCATCAGTGCCTTTTTCTTTGCCAGCGCCGGGACCGAGGCGATTGAAGCTGCCATGCGACTCTCCCGCCACGCTACCGGCCGGCCGAATTTCATCGCCTTCCAGGGCGGCTTTCACGGTCGCACCATGGGCTCTCTCAGCATGACGAGCTCGAGCGTCGGCCTGCGCGCCGGCCTGCAGCCGATGATGGGCGGCGTTGTCTATGCGCCGTTCCCGGATACCGATCGCTACGGCTGGGAAGAGGACGCCGCTGCCGATTTCTGTCTTCGTGAACTCGACCACGTGCTGGCCACGGTGAGCACCCCCCGGGAGACCGCCGCCATGTTTATTGAGCCAATCCAGGGCGAAGCCGGTTATATTCCCGCCAGCGCCCGTTTCATGCAGGGCCTGCGCGAGCGCTGTGACCAGCATGGAATCCTTCTGGTGATGGACGAAGTCCAGGCAGGATTCGGCCGGACCGGCAAGTTCTGGGGCCATCAGCACTTTGGTGTCGAGCCGGATGTGGTCGTCACCGCCAAGGGTCTGGCCAGCGGTTTTCCACTCTCCGCCTTCGGCACCTCCCCATCGCTCATGGAGCAAGGGTGGCCCGGGTCCCAGGGTGGGACTTACGGCGGCAATGCCGTTGCCTGTGCGGCAGCACTCGCCACCATGGATGTCATGGAGGAAGAGGGCCTGGTGGAAAACGCCGCCGAGCAGGGCACTCATTTGCTGGCGCGGCTCGAACAGCTTCGGAACCAATACCCCGAGATCGGCGTTGTCCGTGGACGCGGCCTGATGCTGGGCACCGGGATTGTCGATGGTGACGGCAAACCCGACGGTGAGCGGGCGGCCCGAATCGTCAAGGAAGCGGAGCGGCGCAACCTGCTACTGATCCGCTGCGGTGCCTATGGCGGCCAGGTTATACGCTGGCTGCCGCCGCTGATTGTGCAGCATTCGCAGATCGATCAGGCGATCGATACCTTCGAGCAGGCACTGTCGGCAGCCCGATAGTGTACTGTTGCATGCTTGTCGGTGCGTTCAGCGAGTCGCTGGCCGGCCAGATGCAAGGCGCGTTTCGCAGGGAATGGCGCGCCCTTTCCAAGAAACGCAACGCCGCAGATGGCCGGCCAGCGGCTCGCCCGAAGGGAGCCCCCCAAAAACGCCATGACGGCGTTGCAGCGCTTGACAAGGGAATAACCATTGCCTGCGCGCTGCGCCTTGTCCTGACGTTTTTGGGGGGCTCTGAAAGTATCGCCAAGCATGCAACAGTACACTAGGCCTTTCGGGAGCGGAACAGCAAAGGGTACGGGTGATGGGTGGCGAGAAAAGCAGCAAGCCCGACATCGGGTGGATACTCGAGGAACTGCCCTACCCGGTTTCGTATGTCGATCGGGACGGGATGGTTCAGCGCTGCAACGCCACTGCTGCAAAGCTCATAGGCCGACCCGCTGCAGAGGTGGTCGGTCAATCCGTCGATGCCGTACTGACCGGGCATCCGGATCTCCGCGACCTGATCGAGCAGGGCTTGCGCTCGAAAGAGCAGTCTGCACAGCTGAACGTGGTCTCTCCCGAGGACCCCGGGCGCATGCGATGTTTCCACGTGCGTGTGCGGCCGCATCATGCTGAGCAGGGCAAGCTGCAGGGCGTGCTGCTGACCGGTGAGGATGTCTCTTCGTGGCTGGAGATGGAAGCGGTCCGGGAACGGGTGGAGCGGGACAGGGAGCTCAGCGCTGCGCTGAATCGCATCAACGGTCTTATCCACTCAACCCAGGATATACGCACCATCATGTCGCGGGTGATTGTGGAGGCGGCCGAGGCCGTCGGGGCCGAATCGGCCGTGATCTATGTGAACGAGCAGGACGACTGGGTGGCGCGTTACACCTATGGGCCACTGGATTCGATCCGCGACCGGCATTTCAGCGATCAGGAGCTGCGGGATTCGATCCGGGCGATACGTGAGGGTCAGGCGATCCTGATCAACGACGCCCGGGCCGATCCCGATGTCAACCGGGATCTGGTGATGAATCACGGAGTGCGGGCGGTGCTCGACGTTGCCCTGCAGATGGCCGAGCGAGTGGTCGGTGACTTCGGCCTGTACTACCACACGCCCGGCAAGCACTTCACCGAAGCGGAAAAGGAATTCGTCGACAAGGTGGGGGCATCGGTGGGCCTGGCCCTGCAGAATGCCGATCGGTTTACCAGACTGAAAAAGGCGGAAGTGGCGCTACGCGAGAGCGACGCTGCCCTGCGCCGCACCAATGCGGAACTGCAACAGTTTGCCTATCTGGCCTCCCATGACCTGCGCGCACCTCTGCGTGCGGTTTCCAATCTGGCTTCGTGGATTGAAGAGGACCTCGGACCCCAGCTGTCGGGCGAGAGTCGCAACCATGTGCGGTTACTGCGTGATCGCGTGCGCCTCATGGATGCCTATATCCAGGGACTGCTCACCTATTCCCGAGCCGGCGGCAGGACCACCCGGGTCGAAGAGGTCGACACCGCACAGTTGGTGAAGAATATCTTCAAGGGTCATGACGTCGCCGGCATGCACCTCACGGTGGCCGAAAACATGCCGCGGCTGGTTACCGACCGGACCAAATTGTGCCAGGTTTTCGCCAACCTCATCGGCAACGCCATCCAGTATCAGGACCACCCAAATGGCGAAATCCGGGTCGCGGTGGAGGATGCGGACGAGTTCTACGACTTCTCGGTGGCGGATAATGGCCCCGGTATTCCCCCCGAGTTCCAGGAGCGGATCTTTCTGATGCTCCAGCGTGGCCCCGGCTCCGAAAAGACCGAGGGAACGGGAATCGGTCTCGCCGTGGTCAAGAAACTGGTGGAGGATGCCGGTGGGCGTATCGAAGTTGAATCCGCACCGGGCCAGGGTGCCACGTTCCGTTTTACCTGGCCGAAGGTGATGGTTCCGGATGCCTCTGCCATCTCCTGAATACCCGCGGCTGTTGCCTACGGCTGCTGTGCCACCGTCTGTGTCTCGACGAATTCGACCAGGCCTTCCCTCCCGCCTTCACGCCCGAACCCCGACTGCTTCATGCCGCCGAAGGGGGCCTCGGGAGTCGGGCCGGATCCCGTATTCCAACCTACGTGGGCGAACTCCAGGCGGGACACCACATGCCCGGCACGTTCGGGATCGGCGGTGAAGAGGTAGGCGGCAAGACCGAATTCGGTATCGTTGGCGCGGGCGATGACCTCTTCCTCGCTGTCGAACTCGGCGATGGGCACCAGCGGGCCGAAGGTCTCTTCCCGGGTGACGAGCATGCCGGGGGCGACGCCGCGAATCACCGTTGGCCGGAAAAAGCCCCGGGCGGTGGACCACTCGCCGGGATCGCCGCCGGAGACCATCTGCGCACCCTTGTCGAGCGCATCGGTGAGGTGACTGCGTACCTTTTCGTAGCCACTGCGATCAATCAACGGTCCGATATCGGTGACCCTGTCCATGCCGTTACCGACGCGGAGGGCGGAGGCCTTCTCGGCCAGTTTCTCTGCGAATTCCGGAGCGACCGGTCGTTCCACAAAGATGCGGTTCGAGCAGACGCAGGTCTGTCCTCCGCCGCGGAACTTGTTACTGACCAGCTGCTCCGCGGCATGGTCGAGATCGGCGTCGGCGAAGACGATGAAGGGGGCGTTGCCGCCCAGCTCCAGGGTCAGCCGCTTGATGCCGTCTGCGCTCTTTCGAATCAGCTGCCGGCCCACCGCTGTCGAGCCGGTAAAGCTGATTACCCGGACATGCGGATGCTCCATCAGGGTATCGGTAATGGGGCAGGCTCCGCCCATCACCAGGTTCACCTTTCCGGGAGGCAGGTCCAGTGTGCGATCGAGCAGGTCAAACAGTGCGATCATGGTCAACGGGGTTTTGCGCGACGGTTTGACCACGCAGCTGCAATCTGCCGCCAGTGCGGCGGAGAGTTTCTTGGCGATCATACCGATCGGAAAGTTCCAGGGGGTCATCAGCCCTACCACACCGGCCGGACGGTGATAGACGGTCCAGCTCAGGCCGCGCGGCTGCTCCTGCAGTGTGTAGGGTTTCAGCAGCCCGATGTTTTCCCCCGCATAACGAAAGAAACCGGCTGCGTAGTCGACTTCGCCGATGCCCTCCTTCCAGGGCTTGCCGTGCTCGTGAGTCAGGATGCGGCCGATTTCCTCACGGTTGTCGGTGAGAGCCTCTGCGATCATCTGTAGCCAGGCCCGCCGGGTTTCCAGGCCTGCAGAACTCTCAAGGGCGTGGCGCCCTGCCTCGATGGCCTGGCGGGTCTCCTCGGCACCCATCGCGGGGATCTCCGCGAGCACCTCGCCATTGGCGGGGTTGGTCACCTGAAACGGTTCTCCAACGCCGCGCTGCCAACTGCCGTTGATGTAGCCGGCGGTATGGGAGAGGAGTGGTGATTCAAGCATAGATCGTCTCCCTGTCATCGGTTCCGGGGGTATCCAGAAGAGGGGGGCGGCGGCTTATCGGTTGGGCCTGTTCAAAGGCGTGAGCCGCCCGCAAGACCAGCGCATCTTGGTGACGCGCTCCCACGAGTTGCAGTCCGATGGGCAATCCTTCACTCGTAAAGCCGCACGGCACCGAGGAGGCAGGCTGGCCGGTCATGTTGAAGGGAAAGGTAAACGGGGTCCATGAAGGCCAGCGCCGTTTAGGCCAGCCGGGCGGCACTTCCCGTCCGGCCTCGAAAGCGGCAATCGGCAGCGTGGGCGTCAGCAGCAGATCGAAACGCTCATGGAAGCGGGACATCTGTTCCAGCAATTCGTTACGGACGTTTTGTGCCGCAAGGTATTCGAGGAGAGGCATTTTGGCGGCTGCTTCTGCCGATTCCACCAGCCCGGCATCCATCAGGCGGCGCTGGTCGGTATCGATGTCGCGCAGGGCATTGGCGGCTCCGCCAAAAAACAGGCGTTCGAAGGACTCCTCCGGATTGGGAAACCCCGGGTCGACGGCCTCGACGGTTGCCCCCAGTGATTCGAAGACCCTGGCCGCTTCCGCAACGGCGTCCGCAATTTCAGGATCTACATCGACGAAACCGAAGTCGGCGCTGAAAGCGATGTGCAGCCCGGCAATCCGACCGCCAAGTGCCTGCACATAATCGGTGTGGTCGGGTGGCAGGCTGGGGTCGCGCCTGTCCGGTTCGGTCAGTACGTTCATCAGCAGGGCGGCATCCTCTACTGTTTTGGTCATCGGGCCGGGGTGGGCGAGCACGCCGAAGGGGCTGCCGGGCCACATGGGTATCCGGCCGTGGGTCGGTTTGTGACCGAACAGGCCCGAAAATCCGGCCGGGATCCGGATTGAGCCACCGGCGTCCGTGCCGAGTGCCAGCACGCCCATACCCAGTGGTATGGCAGCGGCGCTGCCCCCGCTGGAGCCGCCTGCGGTACGCGAGATGTCCCAGGGATTGCGTGTGATGCCATCCACCGGATTGTCGGTGACACCTTTCCAGCCGAATTCCGGGGTCGTGGTCTTCCCGACCGGAACGGCGCCGTGCCGGCGCAACGCGGCCACGGCGGGGGCATCGGTTCTCCAAGGCTGGTGGGGAGTGATAGTGCGGGAGCCCTTCAGGGTTGGCCACTCACGGGTGAGGAAAACATCCTTGATGGCCACCGGCACACCGTCCAGTTCGCCTAGCGATTCCCCGCGCAGGTGGCGCTCCTCCGCTGCGCGAGCTGCCTTCAGCGTCGTCTCCTCATCGACCAGACAAAAGGCATTTACGGCCGGGTTGTAGCGGCGGATGCGATCGAGCGCGGCCTCGGCGGCTTCCACTGGCGACAACAGGCGGTGCCGGAACATCGCCGCCATCTCCGCGGCTGTCATATCGGCTACATCCGTGTCCATACCGTCCTCCTGTTCGGTTCCTGCCGTTCCGGGCAGAAGCGGATTCTCGACGCAAAGCTGTTTGTGGTTATTAGGGGTATAGCAGAAGAGGCCTGGTCGGGCGCCTTCCAAGCCGAAAATCGGGATCGAATCGAGTCGGTTTTTTTCGGTCCGGAGCAGTGTGACGGGTGTCTTATACGTCTGCGAATGGCTGCTATATGCTCTTTTGGTTAGACGTCAGCCTCAACAACAATAAAGAAGGTGAATATGAGAAAATCAGCACTCCTCCTCGCAATGTCTTTGGCTTTTATCCTGAGCGCATGTGACCAGAGCGGCGATACGGCTGCCCAAAACCGGGAAAGTGCGGCTCCGACTGCCGAGCCATCGGCCATGCCGACGACGCAAGGAGACGCACCAGCGGGTTTCGCGGATGAAACCGAAGCTGATGCCGCTGCCGATGAGGCCGGTGCCGAACAGATGACTGCAGACGCCGAAGCGGAAAGTGACGATGCTGCCGATGAGCCTGCTGCGGAAGAAGTGGATGAAGAGGCGCAGAGTGACGACACGGCTTCTGAAGCCGCTGAAGGCGAAACGATGGAACAGAATAGCTGATAGCCGGCAGTATTACAGACCGGTCGTTTTGCCGGCCGGTCTGTAATCCCTGAAGTTGTTCTGACGCAATTTTCTTCGACTCGACAAGCGCTTCTTCGCAGCCGGTGTTGCATACCGGCTGCACGCGGTCATGGGCTTTTCTTGACCAGGTTGTTCAGGGGGGCTCCCCTGCACCAGCGGCGGAAGTTTTCGACGAACTGTTCGCTTAGCGCTTCGCGCCAGCCGATAAAATCACCGGCCATGTGGGGCGATACGATCACCTGGGGCATCCCCCACAACGGGTGGTCCTCCCGCAGGGGTTCATCCTCGAAGACGTCGAGTGCCGCCCCGGCAATTCGGCCCGTCTGCAGTGCCTCCACCAGTGCTCCGGTCTGAACGATGGGACCCCGCCCGATATTGATCAGCCGTGCGCCCGGCTGCATCCGCGAAAAGGCTTCGCTTCCGAACAGACCCTCGGTACTGCGGTTTAGCGGTGCGGCGATCACGACGTAGTCGGCGTCCGGCAGGAGGTCGTACAATGAGTCAGCCCCATGAATGGCCTGGAAATCGTCATCGCCTTCCCTTTTCCGGCTGGCGATCCCCTCAACGTGCATACCGCTGGCGCGGGCCAAATTTCCGATGCGGCGCCCGATCGAGCCGGCACCGACCACCAGCACCCGTTTGCCGGCGATGCGTTCGCTGTCACGGTGGCGCCAGCGGTGTTTTCGTTGATGTTCCAGGGTGCCGGGAAGGTCCTTCGCAAAGGCGAGCATCAATCCCAGCACGTATTCGGCGATAGCGGCATCGAAGATGCCGCGTGCGTTGGTCACCGGGATGTCGCTTTCGTTCAACTCGGGAAACAGGATCGCGTCCACGCCGGCGCTGGTGGCGTGGATCCACCGGAGCCGTTGAGCCCGGTGCCATGCATCCCGCAGCCAGGTGGTGCGGAAGTCGGTAACCATCAAGATATCCGCTTCTGGCAGTGACGACTGCAGGGCTTCGGGTGAATCCGCCAGGAGAAGCTGTGCTGATGACTCGAGCGACTCCAGGCCGGGTGGCCAGCCCTCGTCGGGTGCGGTCAATACGACAACGGTGGGAAGTGTTCCGGCCATCAAAACCATCCGTTCTGCGATACCTGATATAAACGACACTAGCAGCCCCCTGGACTTGACGCTAACCTGTTGCTGAAGCCTCCGGTTAGGGAGACAGGGATGTCGAGGGAAATGGCACAGGAAATTGACTCGGGTGGGGAGTCGGCATTCAACCCGGCCCTGCGCGTGTTGCCGATACCGGGAATCCGGCGGATGGTCAATCTGGCCTCCACCATGGACGATGTTATTCACCTCTCCATCGGCCAGCCGGATTTCCCCACACCGCCCCATATCGTGGAAGCCCATATCCAGGCGCTGCGTGACGGCCATACCGGATACACCATGGATGCGGGGCTGCCCGAACTGGTCACCGAATTGGTTGCCTACTACTCCGAACGTTACGGACGCCAGTTGAAAGAGGATAATTTCCTCGTCACCACTGGTGCGACCGAAGCACTCTACCTGGCCCTTAGCGCAACCGCTGCGCCGGGACGGGAATTTCTGATACCGGAGCCTACCTTCCCCCTCTATGCCCCGCTGGTGCGAATGAATGGGGGTGAAGTCAAGTCGATCGAAACCAGCGCCGATCGGGGCTACCAGCTCGACCCGCAGGAGGTCATCGATGCCATCGGCATGTCGACCTATGCCATCGTCCTCAACTCCCCCAATAATCCCACCGGGGTGGTCTACCCCAGGGAAACGGTCGAGGCCATCGTTCAGGAAGCGGCCTACCGCGGGGTCAAGGTGATCTCTGACGAGGTCTACGATCACCTCGTGCTGGATGACATCGAGTACCCCAGCATCATCAGCTGTGCGGCGGATATCGACCAGACCATGGTGGTCAGCAGTTTCTCGAAGACCTTCAGTATGCCGGGGATGCGGATCGGCTGGATTATCGCCAGCGAGGCGGCCATCAAAACGCTGCGTCGCTATCACATGTTCACCACAACCGTCGCCAACACGCCGGGACAGTGGGCCGGTGTCGCGGCCCTGACCGGCGGTCGCGGTTTTCTCGACGAGATGATCGCCGAATACCGCCGTCGCAGGGACAAGGTCGTGCAACTGGTGGGTGATGCACCTCACCTCACCGGGTACTGGCCGCAAGGGGCGTTCTATATCCTGCCGTCGCTTCCGGCCAATGCGGACGGTTCCTCGGTGGCACTGCGTATGCTGGAGGAAACGGGCGTGTGCACGGTTCCCGGCGAAACCTTCGGGGAATCGACCACTAACACGTTTCGGATCAGCTTCTCCACCTCGCTGGAGAAGATAGAGGAGGCCTTCTCGCGAATGATCCCCTGGCTGGAAAAGCAGCAGTTTTAGCTCGCCTCCCAATCGTATATTCTGCAGGTCGGCTTTCAGGCTGCTGGGTTGTGACGGGCTAAAGCCCGACGTCGGCCTTCAGGCCGTCGTTCAAGTTGGGCGGGGCTAAATCCGGCTACGCGGGGTTGCGTCCTGGCGTGCCTTTGGCCAGGTGAAACGGAAGGTGGCGCCCCAGCCGGGGGCCGAATCCACCTCGATGTGCCCGCCGACGCGTTCCACCACCTTTTTCACAATCGCCAGCCCTATGCCGTAGCCGTTGTGATGCTTGGGAACCGGGCCGCGTTGAAACATGTGAAAGATATGCTGGTGGTATTCGGGCGGGATCCCCGGACCATCATCCACTATTGAAAATTCCCAGAATCCGTGGAGGTCCCGACAGGACATCCAGACGTGACCATCGACCCGGTCGTGGTGCTCGATGGCGTTGCCGATTAGATGTGTGAGCACCTGGCTGAACAGGGTCTGGTTGGTTCGTATCCGCGGCATGGACGGAGCGGCGGAGATCCGAAAGCCTTCCGGCAGGCCATGTTCACTCGCTATCTGTTTCGCCAACTCGAAGGGCGAGATGTCGTGGGTGTTATTGGCGGCATGCCCGGCCCTGGAGAATTCGAGTGTTGCGTTGATCAGCTCATCCATTCGCTGCAGTCGGGCCCGCATCAGCTGCATATGATGAATCCCCTCTTCCGAGAGATTGTCTCCAATCTCCTCTTCGATCCAGGAGGAGAGGGCATGGGCGGTCCTTAACGGCCCTTTCAGGTCATGAGAGGCGACGTAGGCGAACTCCTCCAGCTCCGCATCCCTTTGCTGCAGGACCTGCATCGTGCGCTGCCGCTCTCTTTGCGCCTCCCTGCGTTCGGTGATATCACGGATAATCACCAGGGCGTTCTCCACGCCGCCGTTCGAGTTCATGTCGGGGACAACCCGAATTTCAAGATGGCGATCGCCTCCCCGGGCGGACAGGCGGAATTCCTGGGTCAGACGTTGACCGCTGGCAAACAGCAGGCTGAGCGCATCGTTCCAGAGCACCGCGAGTTTGCGGGGAAGCCCCAGCTCGGTGATGTATTTGCCGACGAACCGATCGGGAGCGCGGTCCAGGCAGGCCTCTACCGCAGGGTTGGCGTACCGGCAGCGCAGTTGCCGGTCATAGACGAGGACGGCATCGGACAGGTTTTCTGCCAGGGTGCTGAATCGGTAGTCGGGTCCATATTCGTCCCCGCCGTCGCGCTCCTCCCGAATGACAGGCGCTTGCCGCCAGGCGTCGCCGAAGCCGTAATCAGCACCGCGGCACCAAGTGGAGCCCAGCACTGGAAACCGGCGCCGCACCTTGGCGATGGGCGCCAACGGGAGCAGTAAGCTGGACTGGCGATCCGTTGCATGCTGCCCGTGCATGGCCGTACTCCTTGTGTTGCCTGCCTCTAAGCCTAGCTATGATAAAGAGAATAGCCACCTTTCGGGATCGGTCCGGCCACGCTTTCGGTGACTACCAGAGCGGCAACGCCTTACTCATTTCCCATTTCCGGTGGTTCGGTTCTTCATAGCAGTAGAGAACGGGTCAGCCGGACCGCCTGTTCATGGCGCAGCCGTGGCCAGGCGCCCCCCAGAATGGCTGCCGAAAATGGCAGTGACGCAATCCCGATTCGTCCTACCTTTTCTCTGTATGGACAAGCGGCAGTCGGCACTACACGAGGGGCGGCTCCGTCCTGCCAGGCGGGACCTGGAGGCGGCCGTAGATCGGGAGGTCCCGGACCTGTTGGCGCCGGAGCTTTCGGTACTCTTCTGCGGGATCAATCCGGGACTCTACAGCGCGGCGGTGGGGCATCATTTCGCTCGCCCCGGAAATCGTTTTTGGCCCGCACTTTATCGAGCCGGTTTTACCGAACGGCTCTACTCCCCCTGGGAGGAGGAGAAACTGCTGCTGCACCACCCCATCGGTGTGACAAACCTCGTTGCCCGCGCTACTCGGGGCGCCAGCGATCTCACGGCCCGGGAGTTGAGGGAGGGGGCTGAAAAACTGCGTCGCAAGGTCTTGCGCTACCGGCCCCGGGCTGTTGCGGTGCTCGGCATTGGCGCCTACCGAACGGCTTTCGATGACCCCCGTGCCGCTGTCGGCCCCCAGCCGCATTCCATCGGCCGGACCGCCGTGTGGGTTCTGCCGAGCCCGAGCGGTGCCAATGCCTATTATCAGCCGCCCGTGCTGGTCGCATGCATGGAAGCGCTGCGCCGTTCGTTAGCCACATGAGGGCACCCGTTGGGCAATTTATTGCGCGCCACAGCGCGGTATGGCGTACAATTCCTATCTGATAATTGATTCGCTTTCTGAAGCACCCCCCCGAGAGAATGTTGATGTCCGATAACCCGGTTACCCTATTTTCAGAGCTGGGCCTCGCTGCGCCCGTCCTTCAGGCCGTCGAGGAGGCTGGTTACGAAGCGCCGTCTCCTATCCAGGCGGAGACGATTCCGCCGTTACTGGAGGGTCGTGATTTGCTTGGCCAGGCCCAGACCGGGACCGGCAAGACCGCAGCTTTTGCCCTGCCGCTTCTGAGCCGCATCGATCTTGCCCAGCGTCGTCCGCAGGCCCTGGTGCTTACGCCGACCCGTGAGCTGGCGATCCAGGTGGCTGAAGCCATCCAGGCCTACGCCCGGCACCTTCCGGGGTTCCACATTCTGCCGGTCTACGGCGGCCAGGGCATGGGGACGCAGTTGCGCGGTTTGAGCCGCGGAGTGCATCTGGTGGTGGGCACGCCGGGGCGGGTCATGGACCATTTGCGACGCGGAACCCTGGTACTGGACGATCTCAGGACCTTCGTGCTGGACGAGGCCGACGAAATGCTGCGCATGGGCTTCATCGACGATGTCGAGTGGATCCTGGCCCGTGCACCGCAAGAGCGGCAGATCGCGCTCTTTTCCGCAACCATGCCGAAGCCGATTCAGCAGGTGGCCCGCCGTCATCTGCATGACCCGGTCGAGGTGAAGATTGCCTCGAAGACCACCACCGTGGAGACCATCACCCAGCGTTACTGGCAGGTGAGCGGGGTTCACAAACTCGATGCTCTGACCCGGATCCTCGAAGTGGAGCCATTCGATGGCATGCTCATCTTCGTGCGCACCAAGACCGAGACGGTTAATCTGGCCGAAAAGCTCGAGGCGCGTGGTTTTGCCGCTGCTGCTCTCAACGGTGACATGAATCAGGTGCAGCGCGAACAGACCGTCGAAAAGCTGAAGCGCGGTGCGCTGGATATCGTGGTAGGGACGGATGTGGTGGCCCGTGGCCTGGATGTGGAACGGGTCAGCCATGTGGTCAACTATGACATTCCCTACGACACCGAAGCCTATGTGCACCGGATCGGGCGGACCGGACGTGCCGGCCGCAAGGGCGAGGCCATTCTGTTCGTCGCCCCCCGGGAACGGCGCATGCTGAAGACCATCGAGCGCGCCACCCGCCAGCCCATTGCGCCGATGAACCTGCCGAGCCGCGAGGCGGTGACGGACAAGCGGGTGGACCGTTTCAAACAGCTCATCACCGAGACCCTCGAGAGCCAGGAATTGAATTTTTTCGAGGATCTTGTGGATGGCTACCAGGAGGAGCATGACGTCGGCTTGAGTGAAGTCGCCGCGGCGCTGGCCTATCTCGTACAGCGTGAACGGCCGCTGGAGGTGAAGGAGCAGAAGGCTCCGGTGGAGCGAGAGAGTCGTGAAGCCAAACGCGGCGGCCAAAAGCGGCCCCGTTTTGATCGCGAACCCGATGCCGGTATGCAGAGCTACCGCATCGAGGTGGGACGGGAGCATGGGGTGCAACCGAAACACGTTGTCGGCGCCATTGCCAACGAAGCGGGAATCGACAGCCGTAACATTGGTCGTATCCAGCTCTACGACACCTACAGCACGGTCGATCTACCAGAAGGCCTGCCGATAGAGCTGCAAAACCATCTTAAGAAGGTCTGGGTCTGCGGCCGCCGGCTGAATCTGACCCCCACCAGTGAAAAAGGACGCAAGCCGAAGCCCCGGCAGGGAAAGACGCGGCCCTGAACCACCTCACCGGGTGGTCGGCCTTCAGGCCGACACCGGGCAGATCGGTACGACCCGTATACGTGACGGAGGTGTTCGCCGGAAAGCGATGCGCCGCCCCCATGGGCGGCGCTCGCGTCGGTAGGTGTATCTCTATTGCATCGGTGAGTCGGGAGACTCGCCCATACCCTCTTCCGGCTGCTGCTGGATGTCGTCCGGCTGCTGAGCTTCGTCCGGCTGCTGTTCTGCTTCGTCCCGCTCCAGCTTGGTCGCGGGCAGCTCTTCGAACGCCGAGAATTCGGTGCTCAGCTGGTCCTGCGACACATCGATGGAGGCCGTCTGCTGCTGCTCGTCGAATTGCACCTGATCCCAGGGGATCACATAGCTCTGGCCGTCGCCACCGAGCAAACCGCCCTCTTCGCTGACAACGACATGGGACACCTTGCCCTCGGAGTCGATCAGTACATCATCGATCTGCCCGATGGTCTCGCCCTGCATGTCATTGACATCGAGGTCCTGCAGGCTGCTGGACTTGTAGGAGTTGGCGAAGTCCACTTCGGCTCGCTGCTCCTGCATGGCCGGGTCCTGCTGTGCGGCTCCGGTCTGTGCCTGCGGGTCCTGGTATTCACCTTCGCCAGCGGCATAGACGGGAGCGCCCATTACCAGCGTAAGGGCACTGGCGGAAAGTATGTGGGTCATAAACTTGTAACGCATGGTGAACCTCCGTGTTTCCATTGCTTCAGGAATCACCCCTGTGTGGGTGTCACCCAAGGTTTAGGCGAAATACGCGGAGAGTCAACCTCCCTGCGCGGGGCAAACCGGCCCTTCTTCAGCGCAGATCGGACCAGCTTGAGGAGCGACTCTTGCGGCGTATCAGGGGCAGCACCAGGCCAAGGAAGATCCCGGCGCCAAGAACACCAGCACCAACCATGAACCACTCCCGTTGCGAGTTGTTGCGCAGCTGATCATTGGTTCGTTCGATCCTGGCCAGGTCCGACTCAAGGGTGTCGATGCGACTTTTCATCACCCGATTCTTTTCGCGCAACTGCAGGGGTTCGGCAGCAATCTGTTTCAGTTCGGCAGCCTCGTCCTCTAGCGAGGCCTTTTCGGTCTCCGTGGCACGCAGCTTGTCTCTGAGGCTATTTCGTTCCGCCTGCAGCGAGCTCGCCTGTTCGCGCAACGAACGTGCCTCACCTTCGAGGCGGGCAAGTTTCTGTTCCGCTGCAGTCAGGCGTGCCCGGGCGATCGGTGCATCCGTCAGGTATCGGCTCCGCACCCAGCCCTCGAGGTCGCGATTTGTCCGCACACGAATAAACTCACCATCCTCTTCCAGGATCTGAAGCTGTTCGCCCGAACGGAGTGTCTGCAGGATCTTGTAGGCATTACCCTGCCCTGCGCGCAGGGTAATGGTGAGTTCATCACTCACATAGCGGGTCTCGGCGAAACTGGAACCCGCCGCCAATAGCAAAAGGGCGGTCAACACGAAGTAGCGCATGAACATTCAATCCGGCTTGGACTCGGCGGCACATTGTCAGCGACTCCGTCATTTCGGGCTGTGGGAGCTTTCACAAAACCAGCTGAACGTTAGTGCGAATTCTCCTGAACCCGACACATTTCGGGCAACATTTCGACCATCGGCGTGTTGTGAAAGCCTTGTGGGGGCACACCTTCGGGAGATTCGGGGTCACTGATGACCGTTGTTGATGTGTATCAACTGCGGCAAAGTCGAGATTTGCCGACTATGTCACAAATTGGCCGATTCACTTTCCCTAACCTGAACCGGCGGACAGACAGGGCGTGACCATGAGTGATAAACGATACCAAGTTGTTTTTACCGGGAAGCTGGTCTCCGACAAGGATACCGCTACCGTCACCAGCAACCTGATCCTGGATATCGGTTTATCGGAAGAGAAGGTTGGATTGTTGCTAAACGGCCAGCGAAAGGTGCTGAAGCGGTTTAGTGCGGTCACCGAGGCGCAGCGGCTTACAGAACGGCTGGAGCATGCGGGGATTCTTTGTGTCATTGAGGATCACGCTTCCAACCAGGGCTCCGGGCAAGGTGCGGGTGAAAGCTCCCTGATTACTCTCATTCACCGCTTGAAGCCGGTTAAAAAGAGACGACGAACAGCAGCTACCAGTTCGGACGCCCGATAACCCGTTCTCATAGCCGGAGAACCAAAAAATTGCCGAAATCGGTGGTTGCGGCAGCTGTACAGACATAGACAATTACACGACCAGACGTCTACGCTCGTCTAAAACTACATTTCATGCCAAGGGGTGTCTATCTTTGGGATAAGCATTCAATGCCCCTGGGTAGTAGCCAGGCAAAAGCAGTGTCAGAGTGATCTGCACGTCACATGTCGAGAGGAGAGTGTAATGAAATCAAGGAAGATGATCGCAACGTTGGCTGCGCTGATGGCGCTCGGTCTTTATGGCTGTGCCGAAGAGGGTGGTGAGTTCGGTGAGCAACCGGGCCAGCAGGATACGATCGAACAGCAACCGCCAGAACAGGAGCAAGGTACTCAACAGCAGCCCGGCGAAATGCAGCAGGAAGAGGGCGGCACCCAGCAGTAAGCCGCTTCTCTGGAGTGGCCCTTCGGGGCCACTCTGTTTCCAAACCCCTTCCTGCCCTGCACCGAGTCGGAGCCATCACCGGACCGATTCGGCCCCTGTTCTCCCCGCTGCTGTCACCCGGAATCCTTATAGTGTTCCGAGCAACAGGCTGTCACGTGCGATGCGTGCGGCCTGATTATCGTTCCGCAGTTTGCGGGGCAATTCATCCAATCCGGAGGCCGTGATGAGTCGACGATTGCGACTTGTAGGGGCACTCGGTTTGTGCCTGACTACAGGTATGGCGCAAGGCGCCCAACCGGCGGGCATACCGGAAGATATCCACAGCCGGGCATCCGAGGCCATGCAGCAGGGAAACTACGCCATGGCCTATTGTCAATGGCAGCCTCTGGCCGAAGAGGGCGATGCGGAGGCCCAATTTGCATTGGGGTGGATGTATCACCACGGCTACGGTCTGGCCATTGACGATCGGGAGGCCGTCACCTGGTGGCAGCGCGCGGTCGAACAGGGGCACCTGGAGGCCATGTTTTCGCTCGGAACCCTCTACACTATCGGTAGCGACAGTGTTGAACGGGATTTCCCGGCCGCCATGCGCCTCTGGAGCGGGGCGGCCCGCCAGGGCCACCAGGATGCGCGACTTGCTCTGCGGCAACTGGCCGGACGAGCGAATCCTGAAGTGGAAGAGGCAGCCAAGGAACTTCTGGCCGAACAACCGCAGGTATTCGGGCTTTTGACCGAAGTGGTCGTTAGGCGTGCAAACATTCGCGGCGGTCCGGGGACCGATCACCGGGTGATCGCCGTAATGGACCGCGGCAAACGTTTGGTGGAATTCCTCCGGCGTGGAGACTGGGTAAAGATCGGCGTCGGCGGGGAATCGCCCCAGGTCGGTTGGATCTATGGAAAACTCGTCTCTGAACCGGAGCCGATTGCGGAAAAGTAACCAACGGGTTATTCCCTGAGTCCGGCACTACGGGGTCTGCGCGCTGGCTACAATAGGCGCTTGCGGTTTCGGGCGCATCAGCTGCCGAATTCTCGCCACATAGGCCCTGGTTTCGGCCGGCACATGGTCTTCGATCTCCTCCCACGTCCGCACCTTTCCGACCCGCTGCAGCCCCTGGCGCACCCGGTAGAAGCCGGCGTTGTAGCTCGCCAGCATCAGCAGGAATCGATCATTCCCCTGAAACTCGTCGTTCCATTTACGGTAGAGCATGCTGTTGTAGTAAAGGCCGGCTGCAACATTCCACCAGGGTGAGTAGATCTCGCCCAGTTCCGAATGCCCGGTGCGAATCTCCTTGTACGTATTTGGCATCAATTGCATCAGACCTCGGGCACCTACCGGACTCACGGCCCTCTCGTTCAGAAAGGATTCGGCCACGGCCTGGGCCTTGAACCAGCGCCAGTCGACAAAGGGGCCAAAGAACCGGCGGGAGTAGTGGCGGAACAGTTCATCATACTCGTCGCTGTAGGCATCTACAGCCAGGGGTGGATCCGGCTCTGGTGACTCTGCCTGAACGGCGCCTGTCGACAGGAACAGGGCCCCTAGCAAGCAGAATGCCCCAAGAGATTTTCTGGAAAGCGAACTCATGTGGATGCCGCAGGCGGCGTTGTCTGTATGCATACCAACCATCCTTGGAATATCTACCGTCCAATGGGACACAGTGATGATCAGCATAGCCGTTAATTCGGCAAGTTCATCCTTTGCGCTAACTACTGCCTAGCAGCTTGTCGGGCTCAAGGCCGAGCTGCCCGAGAAGCGGATGCTGTCCGAATTGCGAAAGGCTTCTCGCCAGGAATGAGTTGCCGTTCCGTTTGCTCGGCTGGCGCTCTAACGTGACGTGAAAGACCTCTCAGAACCCCGGGCGTGTCCCGCGCAAAATAGCCCCTATCAACGAATCGGTACGTCGATACCGACGCACTGCACCCGTTTCCAACGGGCCACACCTTTTAATCAGGGGCAGATTTAATGAACTCTCCAAAGACTTCGCTTCGCTTGGCTGCACTTTTCTCGGCAGGGCTGCTGATGGGGACACTACAGGCGGCTCCTCCGGCCAGTAACACCAACTGGTGGGACCGACATGGCGACGACGCAACCGTGGTGGAAAACAGCCCACCGGTCATCGAGGGATCACCGGCCACCGAAGTAGACGCGGGTGCCGCCTATCTGTTTGTACCAGCGGTAACGGACGCCGATGGTGACAGACTCAAGTTTTCCATAATCAATCGGCCGGCTTGGGCGGGCTTCGACCGCAAGAGTGGCGAATTGAGCGGGACCCCCGCGGCAGGCGAAGTGGGCACCACGGCAGGCATCGTCATCGAGGTCACCGATGGTACCCATGTTGCGAGCCTTGACCCCTTCGACCTGACCGTCCACACGTCCACCGGCGACACCGATGACGGATCCGATACGGAATCCGAGCCGGTCAACAGTGCTCCGGAAATCAGTGGCACGCCACCCACCGAAGTGACCGAGAACAGCGAATACCGGTTTACCCCCACTGCCTCCGATCCCGATGGGGATGAGTTGTCTTTCGGTATCGAGAACCATCCGGCCTGGGCGCAGTTCGATAGTGCAACCGGTACCTTGAGCGGGACGCCCGGCTCTACCGATGTAGGCACAACCAGCGGGATTGTGATTAGCGTGACCGACGGTGCATTGACGTCCGCTCTGGATGCCTTTGATCTCGTGGTTAACGACGACGGCACCGCCAACGGCAGTGCGGCCATCAGCTGGACACCCCCGACTACACGCACCGATGGCAGTGCACTGACAGACCTCGCTGGCTATCGGCTCCGTTACGGTCAAAGCTCCGGCGACTACTCCGAAACCGTGGAGATCGGTGCGGGGGTTACCTCCTACGTTCTCGAGCAATTGGACCAGGGACAGTGGTATTTCACCATGACTGCCCTGGATAGCGAGGGGCTTGAGAGCGAGTTCTCGGAGGAGGGCCAAAAGACTATCGAGTAGATGGTAAGGGGGAGCATCTACTGCCGGGGTGAGCACGCGCTCACTCCGGTGCGGGCGGTTGCAGTAGACGTGTTCCGGACGGATAGCCAACCTTGCAGGGGAATTGCCTGACAAGGTATAAGAGACAGCATCTTTTCCGGACCAGGGACTGTCCCATGCATGATCGCCGCCCGCTTTCCCGTCTACTATCGGTGTCAAACGGAATCCGTTCTATCGGTGCCATCTGGATCTGCGCGCCGATTCTTGCGGTGCTCTTCCTGCTGGCCGGATGGCTGAGCTTTATTGCCTTTTTCGACTATCCCTCACCGGTGGTTAGAGGCCCGGTAATGCTTGAAGATGCGTCCGGCGATTTGACGCCGCACCAGGCAAAGCAACGCGCGGGTGCGTTGTTGGCCAGTGGGGCGCCGGCCCCCCTTGATGCCCCCGCTGAAATCTACTGGTGGGTGGCCGAGGTGCAAAACCGGGATGCTCCCGGGCGGTGGGTCATGCATCTGGGTAACACCGCTATCGAAAAAGCGGAGCTGACGCTGTTCGCCGGAGACGAGCCGGTACACCACCAAGCCGTTGATCTTCTGGAATTGGCCGAGACCCCGGATTTCATTATCGGCCAGATCCTGCCCATCGACCTGCCGCCGAATACCCGGCACACGGTGGCGCTGCGCCTGGAAGGGCCGGTACCGCATCGTGGACTGGTCTTCATTAAACCCTACGACGTCGCCCAGGCGGAGGGCCGTTTTCACGGGGTGGCGATCTGGGCAGCCGCCGGCGCGATTGCCGCGCTGATTTTCTACAATCTGTTCCTCGGAATCAGCCTGAGGATGCCGGTTTATCTGTTCTATGTGGGGCATGCCGGCGGCCATCTGCTCTATCTCCTGACCGCCATGGGATCCATTGGCGCGGTACTCCCTGTAGTGGAGCGTTACGCGACGCTCAATATTCCGGGAATCCTCGTGGGTGTGGTGTTCGGGGCGCTGTTCGTCTATCGGTTCCTGGACCTGCCGACGATCGCACCCAGGCTGGCGCTTGTCTATCGGCTGTTTATCGGTCTGGTCCTGGGCGGTCTGCCGCTGGCCCTTTTCCTGGAACCCCATTTGTTCTTTACGCTGGTCCGCGGTAGCCACCTGGTATTGACTCTACTGGTGATTTCAGCCGGGGTGACGGCGATTGCCCGGGGGAAACCTGAAGCCCGCTATCTGCTGGCCGGATGGGGAGTCATGGTGGCCATGACCAGCCGGGGCATGCTCGGGGTGCTCGGGGTTCTGGAACTGACCCTGGATGCCGGGATTTGGGCGTTCTGGGCGGTGCTGTTCGAGATGTTCGTCATGTCGCTGGCTCTGGCCGATCGGGTACGCCGCCTGAGCCGTGATAAAGAGATTGCGCAGCAGGGCAACGCCGCCAAGTCGGCGTTTCTGGCGAACATGAGCCATGAGATCCGGACCCCACTGAACGGGGTGCTGGGCATGACGGATCTGTTGCGGGATACCGACCTGAACGACCAACAACGGGAATACGTGGAAAGTATTCGACACTCGGGCCGTTCATTGACGACCCTGCTCGAGGATGTCCTCGATTACTCCCGCGTGGAGGCGGGCCGTGTCGAGATTGCAAGCAATCCCTTCGAACCCCGGAAGTTGCTGGAGGAACTGCGCTTTCTGTTGACCCCTGATGCGGCCAAGAAGGGCTTGACGCTGAGTCTGACCATTGATCCCATGGTGCCTGCGGTACTGGTGGGCGATGCGGGTCGCTTGCGGCAGGTGTTTCTCAATCTCATGGGCAATGCTCTGAAATTTACCGAGCAGGGGGAGGTGCGGGTTCGGCTTGAGTATCTGCGGCGGGACGACCCGGTCAGTCCGTTGCTGTTCTCGGTAGAGGACACCGGCATCGGTATCGCTCCGGACGCGAAGGCACACCTGTTCGAACGGTTCAGGCAAGCCGACGACGGTATTGCCCGACGCTACGGCGGGAGCGGGCTGGGTCTTTCTATCGCCCGCGAACTGGTGCAATTGATGGGCGGTGACATCCGAGTAGAGAGTCGTCCCGGTGCCGGAAGCCGGTTCGTGGTGGAGTTGAATCTGCCTCGCGGGCGGATGCCACCTGCCGAGGCCGAGTCCGATCCTGCAACTCCTGCCATGAGTGTGCTGGTGGTGGACGACGAACCCATCAATCGCCGGGTGGCCGCCGAGCTACTCTCCCGTTCAGGGCATCGGGTTGAGGGGGTGGCGAGCGGCGCAGAGGCCATTGAACGGGTTGATGGCGGTGATTTCGACCTGGTGCTGATGGACCTGAGCATGCCCGAGATGGATGGGCTGGAGGCGACCCGCCGCATACACCGGATTGCCCCGGCTCTGCCGGTGGTCGGGTTGACGGCGCACGTCCTCCCCGAACACCGTGCCGCCTGTATCGAGGTGGGAATGACTGGCGTGTTGCACAAGCCGATCGAAGGTGACAAGCTGGCCCGGCTGCTGGTCGAGGCGATGGCGATGACCGAGCCCGACAAGCCGCTCTCCAGTCCGGTTTCTGCCTAGCCGAACGGGCGTGGGCCCGATAGGTGTCGGCCTGAAGGCCGACCTACAGATGGGCAAAGAATTCCTGGAGTTGCTCAGGATCGTCGGTCTCGATCCAGTCCACCCGTTGTTCGGCGAGACGGCGGATGATTTCCAGCGGCTCTTCGTACGAATGACGGGCAAGTCGGGTATCCAGCGGAAAGAGGGTATAGGCACCGACCAACATTCCCCTGGCGTGGAAACGTTCGACGGTGTCGCTGTCGATGAGCGTGTACTCAGCATCGACAAGGGTCGAGTCGATCAAACGACCGATGGCATTCGCTTCCATTAGAAAATTGAGAAAACTCACACCGTTCTGATTACCGGGCATCCTGGCCAGGTCGGTTCGGATCTCCGGTATCCGTTCGAACCACTCGCCTGCTTTCTCGCCGAGCATGCCGTCGTCGTAGGCGAAGCCCGAATGCAGACCGGCAAACTCCCGCTCCAGATACCAGAGCATGAAGAAGTCGAAGGAAGTGACGACTACCGAATTCGCCGCCCCGCAGCGGCGGATAACCCGGGCCACCTCGGTACCGGTGTGCCGGCGGTCCCAGCGGGGTGCATAGGCCTTCATTTCAATATTCATTAGCAGCTTGCCGCTGAATTCATCGAGAACCTCTTCCAGCAGCGGGATTCTCTCTTCCCGTCCGTAGTCGATTATCCTCCCGCCCCCCACATCGAGCCGGCGCCGGATGCGCAGCCGTGAGACTTCGTCCCAGCTCATGTCGGAGATCCTGCCCCTCACCCCGGTCAGTCGGTGGGTTTCTTCGTCGTGGAAAAGCACCACGTGGTCATCCCGGGTCCTGTAGACGTCGAATTCGACACCCTCGATGCCCAGTTCGACTGCCCGGCCAAGTCCGGCCAGGCTGTTTTCCTGGTGGAGCAGCGGGACCCCTCGATGGCCGAGAACGAAGGGGTGACGTTTTTCGACGAACAATGGATGCGCCATGTTTTCCTCCCTGATGATGCGCCCATGAACTTTGCTGCAATTGGGGGTTGAGCATGGACCACTAGCGTTCCTTCCCAGATTGCTTAATCTATGGGAAACGACTCAACACGGGGGCGGGCTATGACCGGGAAAGTTTGGGGCACCAGCTGCCTGTTGGCGGCTATCCTGCTCGGTGCCACTGCCACCGCCACCCGGGGTGAGGTCGTTCCGGACGGTAGCAGACTGGCAGGAAATATCAGTATCGGCAAGAGCTTGCGGATACCCCCTGCCGATATTCCCGATGGCTACGGCTCTTTTGCCGATTTGAATATCTATCTCACTTCGGGGAATTCTCCGCAACCCGACCGGATTGCAGCGGCCCTTCGACTGGCCCAGAAAAAGCTCGACGTCTGCCGGATCTTTCTGCGGGTGCATTCGGTCAATTACGTGGTCGGGCCGCCGCTGCTTTCCGAATGGGAGTCGATGGAGTTCAACAATGGATTGTCGCCATGGGAGCGCGCCTTCTTCAGCCTGACCCCGCGCCGTTCAGCCGGAGTCGTCTTTGTAAAACGCCTCGACTGGACCATTGGACGCGATGGCATCACCGCCGTGGGATACGGCGGTTACCTCGAGGAGGAGACCGACTATCTGAAAACGTCGCGTGACCGCCTCTTCTACCGCAACCACATGGCCGGCTATGCCGTGCTGGGCAGGAGTGTCGGAGAGTCGAGTCTGATCCATGAGCTTGGCCACGCCCTTTTGGGTCTCCGACACGTAAAGGATCGCAGCAATGTCATGTTCAGCGGCCTGCTGGCGCGGGACGACGATTCCGGGTTTAACGAGCGCCAGTGCGCCAGGGGCCGCGCCAATTATCCCTGGGTACGACCCGTTCCCGATCGCCAGATGGTCTCGGCGAGGCCGTTTCCTCCCGAATAAGGGCACTTCCAATAGCCCAACCCGGTTTCACTCGCTTCGTTCGCCTAGGAGCTGGCGAACTTGCGCCCGATTTCAGCCATGTCACGAACCGCCTGTTTGACGAGGGAGTTGACGGTGTCCTCGGGGTACGTTCCATCCTCCTGCAGATCACCCGCATCGCGTTCGCACAGCAGTCCGATACCCTCATCCACGGTGGTGATAGGGTAAATGTGGAAATCGCCGGCTTCGACGGCCTCTACGACCTCATCGCGCAGCATCAGGTGACGAACATTGGACTGGGGGATCACCACCCCCTGCTTGCCGGTCAATCCGGTCATTCGACAGACACTGAAGAACCCCTCGACCTTTTCGTTGACGCCGCCAATCGCCTGGATCTCGCCATGCTGATTGACGGAGCCGGTCACCGCCAGGTCCTGCCGTAGCGGCAGATTGGTGAGAGCAGAGAGTAGCGCAAACAGCTCGGCAGAGGAGGCGCTGTCGCCCTCCACGCCGCTATACAGCTGTTCGAAGGTCAGGGTTGCGGAGAGCGAGAGCGGCATGTCATGGGCGTAGCGTCCGCCCAGGTATCCCGCAAGGATCATCGAGCCCTTGTTGTGCAGCGGACCACCCAGCTTGCTCTCCCGATCGATGTTGACCACACCCTCGCTCCCCGCATAGGTGCGGGCGGTGATGCGCGAAGGGTGTCCGAAGCTGTAATCCCCCGCCGACAGAACGGCAAGGCCGTTGATCTGCCCGGCCCGTTTTCCCCGGGTGTCGATGAGGATTGCACCTTCCTCGATCATCTCCTGTAGCCGTTTTTCGACACGGTTGCCGCGGAAGATCTGCTCGTCGACGGCCTGTTTGACATCGCTGCCGAGGACCAGTGCATTGCCGTTGACACCGGCCCAGTAACTGGACTGGCGCAACAGGTCGACGATATCTCCGAATTTGATGGCCAGTTTGTCGCGATGGGATGCCATTCGTCCGCCAAACTCGACCACCCTGGCGACGCCGGACGGGTCGAAGTGCCGCAGCCCCTCTTCGCGGCATACCGTGCCGACGAAGCGGGCATACCGGTGCATATTGTCAGGCGACCAGTCCATTCGGGTCTCGAAATCGGCCTTGACCTTGAACAGTTCCTGAAATTCGGGGTCATGCTGATAGAGCAGGGAGTAGATCATCGGGTCACCGATGACGATCACCTTGGTCTCCAGCGGGATCGGCTCCGGTTGCAGAGTGCGGGTAGTGAGCGCCCCCATGGCCTCGTTGATGCCTTCGATAACGATCTTGCGGCTTTTCAGAGCCCTCTTCAGGAACTGCCAAGCGGCGGGCTTGGTCAGCAACTCCACCGCATCGAGCATGAGATAGCCGCCATTGGCGCGGTGAAGTGCACCGCCCTTGATAAGCCGGTAATTGGTCACCAGGGTTCCGAACTGTCCCTGATGTTCGATACGCCCGATCAGATTGGGGACCGTTGGATGACTCTCTTCCACCACCGGGGCACCGACGGCATGGCTGTTATCCACCACCAGATTGACCCGGTATTCGTCGAATGAGGGGGTTTGTCCTCCCTGCATCTGTGCGAGTAGCATCTGCTCCTGTCCGGATGCCTGCTCCAACTGATTGAGGTGCTTGAAGGCCTCCACATTGTGGAGCAGTGATTTGCGGACCTCGCCCAGGAATCCGGAGATTTCCGGAAAATCACGGTAGCGCTCCTTCAGTTCATTGAGGCGACTGTCCACCGCCATGGCGATCACGCGCCGATCCAGTTCTCGTGACCTTTCACGACCCTCTTTCTGCAGTTGCTCGGCCTGACGCATGGTCTCCCGGGTCTCCCGTTCGAGCTCCTCCTGGCGAGCCTCGATCTGCCGGCGACGCTTCTCGGGGAGCTGGGCAAGCTGGTCGGGCGTCATCATTTCGTCGTCGGAGAGGGGGGCGAGCATGATGCCCTGGGGGGTTTGCATGAGTCCGAATCCGGACTCGCGGACGTCGGCCTCCAGCTGCTGGAACAGCTCCTTGGCGCGGCGCTGGTAGTCCTGCTGAAGCTGCTGCTGTTCCTGGGCGTACTCCTTTTCCTCAAATGAGCGTGGTACTTCACTTTTTAGCCCCTCCACGAATTGGTCCATGTCGTTGCGAAATCCGGAACCGCACCCCTGCGACATCCGCAGGGCCTTTGGTTTGTCGGGATTCTGGAAGTTATTGACGTACAGCCAGTCATCGGGGGCCGGTTTCCCGGCGGCATCCTGCTCGAGAAACTTGCGTACGGTGGTGGTCTTCCCGGTGCCTATGGGACCAAGGGCATACATGTGATAGCCGACGCTCTTGATTTCGATGCCGAAGCCGATGGCCCGCAATGCCCGTTCCTGGCCCACAACACCCTCCAGATCGGGCAGTTCTTCGGTGGAATTGAATCCCAGCTCTTCCGGGCGGCATTCCCGGCGTAGTTCGGAACCCGGCAATGGTCGAATCTGATTTGCCATAACGCCTCCCTGCAATCGAAGTCGGAACCGGCGAGCAATGCCGATAGGCAAAGTGTAGGAGCCGCCCCGCGGGCAGGCGGTGCGTTCCGGCGACGAATTCTTCTCCGAGATTACGGTGTTCGGCGCCTGCCATTTCTATACTTTAGGCAACGGAAGGCCCAAGGAGGACAGGAGAATGGATGCTATCGAGTTCCTTAAGGTGGACCATGCCCATGTGCGTGATCTGGTCGGGCGCATGACGGCGTCCACGGCCGAACAGCTGGATTTGCGACATCAGCTGTTTGAACTGCTTCGGCAGGAGTTGGAGATCCACACCCGGATTGAAGAGCATCTCCTCTATCCGGTGATCGAGCGCCAGGGGAGTCACGAACAGGAGCAGGTGCGGGATAGCCTGGAGGAGCATCAGGAGATGCGCGACAGGCTGGCGCAACTGGCGAAGATCGATCCCTCCGATCAGCATTGGAAGCAATCCCTGATCGAATTCAACGAAGTCCTGGAGCACCATCTGAGTGATGAAGAGGAGGATCTTTTCCCCAGGGCCCGCCGGGAGATTGGCTCCGAACTGGAGCAAATGGGCGGCCGTATGTACCAGGAGAAAGGCGATCGACTGAGGGAATACAGCCTGCGGTGATACGCCCAACCCGGAAGCCGCTCTCTGGCTTCCGGGTTCCGTTCAGTGTTATCTGCGGCGGTTCAGCGAGAAGTTGAATCCGGTGCCGTATCCCTTTCCAGGTTTCGCAGCATTTCGGTGGCCTGCTCCCGGCCCTCGCCGCACATCGGCGCACTCGGCTGCAAATTACCGCAGACAGCTGGCCGCTCCGGATGTCCGAAGATTCGGCACAGGCCCTCGGCAGTAAGCTGCACACAAGGTGCTCCTGCCGGTTTGCCCTCGGGCATACCGGGGATGGGCGAGCTGATGGAGGGGGCGATGCAGCAGGCAGCGCACCCGGCCCGACACTTCATGTAATCTCCGTCATCAGAGCCCCAACTCGTCCCAAAGCTCATCCACCCGCTGCTTCACCTCGTCGCTCATGCGGATGGGCGTGCCCCACTCCCGGTCGGTCTCGCCGGGCCACTTGTTGGTGGCGTCGAAACCCATCTTGGAGCCGAGACCGGAGACCGGCGAGGCGAAATCGAGGTAGTCGATGGGGGTATTCTCAATCACGGTGGTATCGCGCTTCGGGTCCATCCGGGTGGTCATGGCCCATATGACATCGCGCCAGTCGCGTACGTTGACGTCGTCGTCGGTGACGATGACAAACTTGGTGTACATGAACTGACGAAGGAAGGACCACACGCCGAGCATTACCCGTTTGGCATGGCCGGGGTACTGCTTTTTCATGGAGACTACCGCCATGCGGTAGGAGCAGCCCTCAGGAGGAAGATAGAAATCGACGATCTCCGGGAACTGCTTCTGCAGGATGGGTACGAACACCTCATTGAGGGCCACCCCGAGCACCGCCGGCTCATCCGGCGGGCGTCCGGTGTAGGTGCTGTGATAGATGGGCTGCTTGCGGTGGGTGATGCGCTCGATGGTGAATACGGGAAAGCGCTCCACCTCGTTGTAGTAGCCGGTGTGGTCGCCATAGGGTCCCTCCGCGGCCATTTCATCGGGATGAATCACGCCTTCCAGCACGAATTCGGCCGAGGCGGGCACCTGCAGATCACTGCCGATGCAGGAGGTCACCTCGGTTTTCGAGCCGCGCAGCAGACCGGCAAAACCGTATTCGGACAGGCTGTCCGGTACCGGTGTGACCGCGCCGAGGATAGTGGCCGGATCGGCTCCCAGCGCCACCGCAATGGGGAACGGCTCGCCGGGGTTGGTTTTCTGCCAGTCACGAAAGTCCAGGGCACCGCCGCGGTGGGAGAGCCAGCGCATGATGACCTTGTTGCTGCCGATGACCTGCTGGCGGTAAATCCCCAGATTTTGCCGCTCCTTGTGCGGCCCTCGGGTCACCACCAGGCCCCAGGTGATGAGCGGCGCCACATCGCCCGGCCAGCAGGTCTGGATGGGCAGTTTCGAGAGGTCGATCTCGTCGCCCTCCAGTATTACCTCCTGGCAGGCGGCTCCCCGCACCGGCTTGGGTGACATGTTCAACACCTGCTTGAACATCGGCATCTTTTCCCAGGCATCCTTCATGCCCCTGGGCGGTTCCGGCTCCTTGAGGGCGGCCAGCAGTTTGCCTACTTCACGTAGCGCCTCCACCGATTCCTCGCCCATGCCCAAGGCCACTCGTTCCGGGGTGCCGAACAGGTTGGCGAGCACCGGGATGCTGTGCCCCCTGGGGTTCTCGAACAGGATGGCCGGTCCGCCGGCGCGCAACACCCGGTCGCTGATCTCGGTCATTTCCAGGTAGGGATCCACTTCCGCGGCGACCCGCTTCAGCTCGCCGCGCTGTTCCAGTTGCGCGATAAAGTCGCGTAAGTCTCGGTATTTCATGGGCGCTCAATCCGCGAATGTGCCGCTCATTATTGCGAGAGAGACCCTCATGGGCAAACTTGTTCTTCTCGCCGGGGCCATTACCGGCTGTTTTTTCAATCGATAAGGGGTGGGCGGGCCGTCAAGGTGAACAGAGACGCTTAAGTCCATCGGTTTTACTTATAAAATGTTAGGTTGATCACAACACGGCGCTTCACTATCCCCTACGCAGGTAAAGTGACATACATTGCCGTGATCACTCCGTTACACTAATAACGACTAGAGAAACAGGGCGCAACGCCTGTGATGGAGATGAAATTCAACTCATCCGAGCAGCATTCCCGCGGGTCCGGCTCGAGCGTTGCCAGCGGTCCCGTGATGGCGGAACGGCAACCGGTGCGCAGGATTCTGGTCCTCAATGGCAAGGGCGGTTGCGGCAAGACCACCATCACCACCAATCTGGCCAGCTATTATGCGTCCCGCTCAATGGGTGCGGCCATTTTTGACCATGACCCACAAGGCTCATCGACCCAGTGGTTGAGCCTGCGCGAAGGCGCCGGGCGCTACCCGATCCACGGTATCGCCGCTCACCGCAAGCCGGGTGCCCAGATGACCCGCACCTGGCAGTTGCGCCTGCCTCCCGGCGTACAGCGGGTGATCCTCGATGCGCCTGCGGGGGTAAGCGGGCATCAGCTGGCGGAGCTGGTGGCCGGCGTCGACGACATCCTGATTCCGGTACTGCCCTCGCCCATCGATATTCATGCGACCTCCCGCTTCATTCAGGATCTGCTGCTGGTGGCCAAGGCGCGTGCGCGTCACGTGCGTATGGGGGTCATCGCCAACCGGGTGCGGGAGACCAGCAAGATGTATCGCTCCCTCCGACGTTTTCTGGACACGCTCGATATCGCTTTCATTGCCCGCCTGCGTGACTCCAACAACTACATCCGGGCCGCCGCCGAGGGGCTCGGCATCCATGAGATGAACGAGAACCGTTACCGGCGTGATCAGGTGCAATGGGAAAAGATCATTCGCTGGCTGGAGAGTGCGGAGGGCCAGACGGCGGAGGCGCGTCGCAGTCTGTCACCGGCACAGCTCCGCGAGGGCCGCGGCAGCTGATTCTTTTGAATTCCTTTCGCTTTCCCGGACAGGAGTGGTCGATCGAAAGGGTGGTTTGCGCTATGCCTTGTACTTGTGGGTATTCAGGAGGAGAACCGATGAGAGCCATTCTCATGCTGTGTGTTGTCGGAGCGTTCGGGGTGGCAACGGCCCGGGCAGAACCGATTGAAATGACCGTCAATGTCATCGGCGATACGGGGGTCGGGGAGTCGCTGGGGAGTGTGACCTTCGAGAATTCACGGTTCGAAGGGGTCATGATCGGTCCCGACCTGTCCGGACTCCCTCCGGGGATCCATGGTTTTCATGTGCATGCCAAGCCCGACTGCGGCACCGGACTCAAGGATGGCGAGGAGACGGCCGGCGTAGCTGCCGGTGGTCACTACGACCCGCAGCGCACCGATAGCCACGAGGGTCCCTACGGTCGCGGACACCTGGGGGATCTTCCGGTGCTTCATGTGGACGAGGACGGCACCGCCACCATACCTGTGCTGGCCCCCCGGCTGGAGCTGGCCGATCTGCGTGGCCGCGCCGTGATTGTCCACCAGGACGGCGATAATTATTCGGATGATCCGGAACCGCTGGGCGGTGGTGGCTCCCGAATAGCGTGCGGGGTCATCCCAAGGAAAGATTCGTGATAAAAGATTCGAGATGCGAGGTTGCGCCTCGCATCTCGTTCCTCCACCTCGTCACTCTTCCCTTAGCCAGTTGGCCACGCGCTTGCCGAAGTAGGTCAGAATGCCGTCGGCGCCGGCGCGCTTGAAGGAGAGCAGCGCCTCCATAACCACCTGCCGCTCCTCCAGCCAGCCGTTGCCGGCGGCGGCCATGAGCATGGCGTACTCGCCCGAGACCTGATAGGCGTAGGTGGGCACACCGAACTCATCCTTCACCCGCCGTACGATATCCAGGTAGGGCATTCCCGGCTTGACCATCACCATGTCGGCGCCCTCTTCCAGGTCGAGACCGACTTCGTGCAGGGCTTCATCGCTGTTGGCCGGGTCCATCTGATAGGTGCGCTTGTCGCCGCCCCCCAGGTTGGCCGCTGACCCGACCGCGTCGCGGAAGGGACCGTAGAAGCTCGAGGCATACTTGGCCGAGTAGGCCATGATGCGGGTATGGATGTGGCCGGTCGCCTCCAGGGCATCGCGGATGGCCCCGATGCGTCCGTCCATCATGTCCGAGGGTGCCACTACCTGGGCGCCGGCCTCGGCGTGGGAAACCGCCTGCCTGACCAGCACTTCTACGGTCTCGTCGTTCATGACGTAGCCTGAATCGTCGATGAGGCCGTCCTGGCCGTGGCTGGTGAAGGGGTCCAGAGCCACATCGGTCATGATGCCCAGTTCGGGGAAGCTCTCCCGCACGGCCCGCACCGTTCGCTGCGCCAGGCCTTCCGGATTATAGGCCTCCTCGGCATTCAGGCTCTTCTTCTCCTGGGGCGTGACCGGAAACAGCGCTACCATCGGGATCCCCAGGGCGACCAGCTCCTCCACCTCTTTCAGCAGCAGGTCGATCGAGAGGCGCTCGACTCCGGGCATCGAGGCCACCGCTTCCCGCTGGTTTTTCCCCTCCAGCACAAACATCGGATAGATCAGGTCGTTGGCGGTCAACACCGTCTCGCGCATCAGCCGGCGCGAGAACTCGTCGCGGCGCATGCGACGCATGCGCGTGCGGGAAAAGCCCCCACGGGCAGTCTCTAAACGGCTCACGGATTATCCCCTGGTTCGATTGCGAAACCCTGAATGTACCACAACCGCCCGGCAGGTCGGGCCTCCTGATAGCAGGGCCAGGCTGGTGCATCGCACGGCATTGGCGCGGGGGGCGCCCTGCCGCCGGTGCAGACCGGCGGCGGGAGAGTGGCTTAGGCCTCGATGTGGTGATTCGACTCGCGTCGGGCGAGGGCCTTGTAGCTCCACGCCAACACAAAGCCGAAGAGAAGGTGGGCGAATATGGTGATACCGTTGCGGGCCATGGCGAACCAGGGGAAGGCCGCCGTAGAGATGTAGAAGTTGACCAGATAGACAGCCAACCCGAATCCCACACCGACCGCCAGTGCCCATGTTAAATCGAGACGGAAGATGAGGAACGCCAGTACCAGCCCCAGAATGATGGACAGGGCGAAGTGGACCACCAATGCCGCCATTACGATACCGAAGTCGAACGTCGCCGGCGGTGGCAGAACCCCCTCGCCCAATATGATCGCGGCTATCATCCGTGGTGGTCCCCACAGGCTGCCTCCACCGATAGTGGCCACCAGCGCCATCTCGACGATCAGGAAGACCACGCCTGCGATGAGCCCGCCCCATACTGCCGGCATCCAGTGGGGATGGCTGCCACGTTCAATGTAAGTTTCTGCACTTGTACGTGCCATATCACACCTCCGTGTGTCGTGTCTGTAATGAAATAGTGCGTTCCGCGACTTTTCGTTCATGAGTCGCAATAATGACCACATTCCTTACATGTTTAGAATCCACTTTTCATTAATCCGCCATCCTGAATAATGACTTAAGCTATTTGTAGCAAATATCTGATCCGAGGCTCCGATCCCGTGTAGACGCGGGACGCTGCCGTGTCATTACGGGAGAGCACGATGGGGACCGGCAATCCAGCCATCGGAGACTACGCTGTCATCGGTGATTGTCGTTCGGCGGCACTGATTTCCCGCAGCGGCTCCATCGATTGGTTGTGCCGTCCCCGATTCGACAGCCCTTCGCTTTTCGCTGCTCTGCTCGATCCCGAAAAAGGTGGATGTTTCGCGGTCCGGCCCACTGCGCCTTTCACGACCCGTCGCCGTTACGTCGGTGACACCAATGTCCTGGAGACCACCTTTTATACCGACCACGGCGTACTTCGGCTCACCGATTTGATGCCCGTGGACTCCGAGGAGAATAAACGCAGGCAGCTCTGGGCCGCCCACCAAATCCTCCGCAGGGTGGAGTGTGTCGAGGGCGAAGTGGAGGTCGAGGTGATTTGTGATCCGCGTCCGAACTACGGGCGTGAACAGTGCCGGCCCAGGGACCGGGGGCGCCTGGGAATCTACTACGAGCACCAGGGGCGCGCCTTCATCCTGCGTAGCGAAATGCCGCTCACTATCTCATCCCGTAACGGCACGGCGTACCTTCAGCACACCCTGCGTGCAGGTGAGTGCCGGCATCTTTCGACCGTCTACACCGAACGTGAGCCCTCATTCATCCCGCCACTGGGCGAGGAGGCGGAACGGCGAATCCGTGCCTCACTGGATTGGTGGAACGCCTGGTCGGAACGCGGCACCTACCGGGGCCCCTATGGGTCGATGGTGCGCCGCAGCGCGCTGGTGCTCAAGCTGATGACCTATGCCCCCTCGGGTGCCGTCGTGGCGGCGCCGACCACCTCACTGCCGGAGTGGCCTGGAGGCGTCCGCAACTGGGACTACCGTTACTGCTGGCTGCGCGATGCGTCGCTGACGTTGCGTGCGCTGTACGGACTCGGCTATGGAGAAGAGGCGGACGCCTTTATCGACTGGTTGATGCACTCCACCCGTCTGACGTGGCCGGAGCTGCAGATCATCTATAACGTCTATGGCGAGACCCGTCTTGACGAGAGCGAACTGGATCATTTGGCGGGCTTCGCCGGGTCACGGCCGGTTCGGATCGGCAACAACGCGTGTCATCAGTTGCAGCTGGACATTTACGGGGAAGTCATCGATGCGGTCTACGAATTCGTGCGTCACGGCGGGCGTCTCGATGCCGCAACGCAAAAGCTGCTGATAGGCTTCGGTGAGACCGCCTGCCGGCGCTGGCGCGAGCCCGACGAGGGGATCTGGGAGGTGCGGGGGGGACGCAAGCACCACACCTACTCGAAGGCGATGTGCTGGGTGGCACTCGATCGCCTGCTGCAACTGCATCGTGCCGGCCACCTGAAGAAGGCTCCCATTGATCGATTCCGCACAGAGCGGGATAGCCTGCGTGCCGAGATCGAGCAGCGTGGCTACAACACCGAAGTCGACAGTTATGTCAGCACCCTGGATGGCGGGGAGCTCGATGCCAGTCTGCTGCTGCTTTCGGTCCACGGCTACCTGGACCCCCGTTCGGAGCGCGCCGGCCGAACCCGGGAGGCCATTCGTGAAAAGTTGGGGCGTAACGGTCTGCTGTATCGATACCGGGTGCAGGATGACGGCCTTCCGGGAGAAGAGGCGGCATTCGGGATCTGCAGCTTCTGGGCGGTGGCCGACCTGGCACTGGCTGGAGAGATCCGGCAAGCCGAGGTCCTGTTCGAGCGCATCATCGGCTATGCCAATGATCTCGGACTCTTCGCCGAGGAGATCGACCCGGACAGCGGCGCGGCGCTCGGTAATTTTCCGCAGGCCTTCACCCATGTGGGCCTGGTCGACGCGGCGTTACTGATTGAGGATGCGAAACGCGGCGGTAAAACGCCAAAGGGAGGCGCGCGTTGAATTGGCCGGAAGTCCTGCTCTGGGGGTTTGTAGCCACCCTGTTTCTCACTACCATCATGGCGGCCGGCCAAGGGCTCGGATACTCCCGGATGAGCATCCCCTATATGCTGGGGACCGTGTTTACACCGGATCACCGACGGGCGATGGTGATCGGCTTTGCGCTGCACTTTTTCAATGGCTGGCTGTTTGCGCTGTTTTATGCGCTCATCCTCGAAAGTCTCTGCCGATCCGGATGGTTGTTGGGAGCCCTGATCGGGTTGGCGCAAGCACTGGTGGTCCTGATCACACTGCTGCCCATTCTGCCGAGCCTTCATCCCCGTATGGCCAGCGAGCATCGAGGGCCGGAACCGACCCGGGCGCTCGAGCCACCCGGCTTCCTTGCCCTCAACTACGGGCGTCGAACCCCGCTCGTGACGATCCTTGCGCATCTTGTCTACGGGGGCGTGATCGGTGGCTTCTATCAGCCCTTGTGTGGCTGATACTGGCGGCGAGAATCATTCGCCGATCAGAATGCAGACAGCGGCGCCATTCGTCTATCCTTCGCCAAAACGGGTGTGATCGACTCTGCCATCGTCAGAAAAACGACGGAAAAGAGTGTTCATCTCCGCAAAACAACAGGGAAGCGGCCATGACCAGCGGCATTGATCTCACCACCCACATTGAGTTGTCACCCGGTGCGCTGCCCCGGGCCGACCCCTGCGTTATCGTGATCTTCGGCGCCACCGGCGATCTCACCCGACGCAAGCTCATTCCGGCCCTGTTTCACCTGGCCTGTGTGGGCAGCATGGCGTCACAATTCCAGGTAGTGGGAATCGCGCGCCAACCCATGGATGACGAAGCCTTTCGTGAACAGTTGAAGAAGGGCGTGGACCGCTCCGATGAGAGTGGCTCATTTGATGAAGAGGAATGGCGGGTCTTCTCGCAGCGCCTCTACTATCTGCAGGGCGACTTCGCCGATCCGCAGACGCACCGTCATCTGGCTGACTACCTGAACGGGCAATCGCAGTTCGCAGCGAAAAACCGGCTGTTCTACCTTGCCAGCTCACCCAGTGTCGCCCCGGCCATTATCCACGGCCTCGCGGCCGCCGGACTCAATCAGGAGGAGGGGGGCTGGTCGCGTATCGTCATCGAAAAGCCGTTCGGCCGCGACCTGACCTCGGCCCGCGCCCTGAACGCTACTGTCGCAGAGGCCTTCAACGAACGGCAGGTCTACCGCATCGATCACTACCTGGGCAAGGAGACGGTACAGAACATCCTGTTTTTCCGTTTCGGCAACGCCCTGTTCGAGCCGCTCTGGAACCGCGGCCATGTCGAATACGTCGAGATCACTGCCGCCGAACCCCTGGGTGTGGGCAGTCGTGCCGGCTACTACGAAGAGTCCGGGGCTCTGCGCGATATGGTGGCTAATCACCTCATGCAGCTGCTGGCGCTGACCGCCATGGAGGCGCCGGTCGCCTTCGATGCCGACGCCGTCCGCGACAAGAAGATTGAGGTGTGGCGCAGCATCCGTCCGATGACGCCGGAGGAAGTCTCTCGCCGCACCGTGCGCGCCCAGTACCGGGCGGGCCGGGTTGGTGACACCGGGGTGCCCGGCTACCGGGAGGAGGCTGGTGTGGCACCGGACTCCCGCACCGAGACCTATACCGCACTGGAACTGCACGTCGACAACTGGCGTTGGGCCGGTGTCCCCTTCTACCTGCGTACGGGGAAACGGTTGGCGCGCCAATTGACGGAGATTGTGGTGCATTTTCGCCACCCGCCCCTCGCCCTGTTCCCCCGGGAGGAGGCCCTGCGGGCCAATGTTATCGCCCTGCGCATCCAGCCCGACGAAGGCATCAGCCTCGCTTTTGGCGCCAAACAGCCTGGAGCCGAACGCAAGACGGTGCCGGTCAGTATGGATTTCTGCTACCGGGCCGCGTTCGGTGACAACCCGCCCTCGGCCTATGCCGTGCTGCTCCTCGACGCCCTGCGCGGCGACCCCACCCTGTTCACCCGTTGTGACGGTGTGGAGGCGCAGTGGCGCCTGATTACCCCCATCGAGGAGGCCTGGGCCGCCGATAAAGAGGGTCCGCTGGCCGGCTATGCGGCGGGCAGCGACGGCCCGTCGGAAGCCGATGCCCTGTTGGGGCGAAATGGACACCGGTGGCGCTCTATCACCGACAATTCCGGGATGTGCAATTCTGAAAATTCGGGTTAGGTACCGGTTCAGCGGGTCTGCGCCATTCGACTATTCTTCGAACAAGTTGCCATTCGGGGGAGCAAATGCGAAACGGAGTGTTGCTTATCCTGCTCTGCCTAATGCCGTTCACTGTGGTCGGCGGAACGGATCGGCCTGTGTCTCCAGGCTCGGAGGGTACACTGCCCGTTCGTCCACTGGCCGTGCCGTTGGCTGTTCCTCTGGAGACTTACCAGAGCAGCGTTGTGTCCGGGGGGCCGGGCCGCGACGGAGTCCCTTCCATCGACGAGCCGCGGTTCCTTTCGGGAGAAGATGCCGACCGCTTCCTGGCTTCCGACGACATCGTCTTCGGTGTGACCCTGGAGGGAGAGTCCCGGGCCTATCCGCGAGGTATTCTGGTATGGCACGAGATCGTCAATGACCGTATCGGCGATCAGACCATCAGCATTACCTACTGCCCCTTGACCGGCACCGTTCTCGGTTTCGAGCGTGGAAGCACTACCCTGGGAGTGTCGGGCCAACTGGTCAACAGCAACCTGATCCTGTATGACCGTGCCACCAAAAGTCTCTGGCCCCAGATCCTGTCGACGGCCATCAGTGGTCCCCTGAAGGGAAAGTCCTTGAAGTCGTTTCCGGTCGTGTGGACGACGTGGTCCCAATGGCAATCGCTACACCCCGACACCACCGTACTCTCGACCAACACCGGCTACACCAGGAACTACTTTCATGACCCTTACGGGGGCTACCATCCCAAACGCGGTTACTACGACACCGAGGCTCCGCCACGTTTTCCGGTATTGCATTCCGATTCGATTCTGCCGCCCAAAGAGGTTGTGATCGGCGCCCGAACCTCTTCGGGTGCGGTTGCATTCCATAAAGAGAGTCTGGGCCGCGAAAAGATCATGGAGGGCCGGCTCGCTGCCGAACCGGTCATTGCCGTGTACGACGATCGGCTCGGTACCGCATATATCTACCAGGGTCCGGCTGCGTCAAAGGCAACCTACCGCGATGGCAATCTGGTTTTTGAGGGTGAAACCTACGCCCCGGATGCACTACCTCTGGAGCGGCTAAATGCTTTTGAGGTGATGTGGTTTGCCTGGTACGGGTTTTTCCCCGAGACCGTACTCCATCGCTGACCATCAAGCCGCGCTACTCCTCCACCAGTCACCGGCGCACGCCGAGTCCCGCTCCCGTTATTGTGGTCTTGTCCATCGTCTGCTGACCGATGAAGGTTCAGTTTCCGCTTGCCTGGCGGGCAAGTTTGTCCAGCGCAACGCCCACCTTTTCGAGAACGGCCTCACAGCCGCTGATCCGGTGGCGGTCAGCGAGGTATTGCGGCGCGTTGTAGCCGATTCGGGTCGAACCCTCCTCTTCCCAGACCAGCATCTTCATCGGCAGGTCGATGGCGACGCTACGACGGCACTGCATGAGTTGGGTCCCGATCTCCGGGTTGCCGAAGATCACCAGCCGCGTGGGCGCCAGTTCAAGTCCCGCCGTATTTGCGGCACCGGCATGGTCGACGGTGGCAATCACGTTCATGCCGGCCCGCTCAACGGCGGTGAGCAAACGCTGCTGGATTTCGGCCGCGTCATAACGGCTATTCAGGGTGATCAAACCCTCGGCGGCCATGGCCGGCAGTGTCAGTGCCAGTGTCAGTAGTAAGGTTGTCAGACGTAACATGGGGCAGAATCCCTCCCTTGGTTAGTTTTGAACGGAGCCGGGGCCCGCCATCGGGCCCCGGCTGCTCTCGTCGATTAGCGGCTCCCCACCACAATGGGATAGCCGCACTTGGCCTCCGTGACGTTCTTTCCGGCGGGTTCGTTTGCTGTCGCCGCTCATAATGATGTGACGGGAAGCTGGATGCGCTCCCGGCCCGGGATCATTCCGGTTGCCGGGCTGCCTGGGCGAGTGAGGGCAGGTATTCGCCATAGGTGGGATGAATGTGCTGTAGCGGCTCCAGCTGCGATGCCGTGGCGCCCGTCTCGATGAGATCGAGCAGCACATGCACCAACTCCGCCGTCTCGTACCCGACCAGGGTGGCGCCGATGATGCGGTCGCTTTCGGCATCCACCGTCAGCTGGAAAAACCCGAGACCGTGGCCCCACTCGATGGCCCGGTTCGTGTTGCCGATATCCATGTATCCCTCGCGCACGGCGATCCCCTTCGCGGCGGCCTGTTCCGGGCTTAGCCCGGCCCGGCCTACTTGTGGTTCGGTGAAGACGGCGTAGGCGAGCACTCGGTCATCGCGTCGGCGCGGCTGTCCGGCCAGGGTTGCCAGCAGCCTGCGGTGGTCCTCCCAGGAGACATGGGTAAATGCAGGCTGGCCCGCGGCCTCTCCGAAGGCGTAGACCCCGGGGCGTGTGCTCTCCAGGTGATCGTTGACGCGGACATGTCCGCGTTCGTCGAGTTCGATCCCCGCCCGGTCGACATGCAGCGCTTCCGTGTTGGGTCGCCGTCCCGTGGCCAACAGGAGCGCATCGCCTTCAAGCGTCTCCCCGTTGTTCAATGCCAAGGCTACCCGATTACCGGCGAGCGGCGAGGCGCGTTTTGCCTCAGTGCGCCGGTGGAGCACTATCCCGTCCCGCTGTAGCGCCTCTTCGAGCACTGCACTCACCCGCGGGCTCTCGCTGGCCAGCACGCGGTTACCCCGCAGGAGAAGATGCACCTCGCTCCCCAGTCGGGACAGGCCCTGGCCAATCTCCAGTGCGATGAAGCCGCCCCCGATGATTAGCGTCCGTTCCGGGCAGCGTTCCAGCTCCCAGATGTTGTGGTTGGTGAAGTACGGCGTCTCCTGTAGTCCCGGAATGGGTGGCAGTGCGGCCGAACTGCCGGTATCGATCACCGTCACTGGGGCGGAAAAGCTCCGGCCCCCGCCCTGGACGTGGCCCTGCCCGGTAAACGATGCCTCGGCCTCTACCACTTCGACACCCGCCGCCTCGATCCGGCTCTGTGTCGACCGTGCGAAGCGGTCGCGAATCTCGCGCACACGCTCCATCACCTTAGGGAAGTCGACTGTCACGCGACAGTTCACGCCGAGCACCCCTGCCGCAGAGGCTCTGCCCGCGGCGTGGGCTGCAGCAAGGAATGCCTTGCTGGGGGTGCAGCCCCAATTGATGCAGTTACCGCCGAAACGCTCCCGCTCGAACAGCACCACTCGCTTGCCCTGTTCGGCCAAGGTGGTGGCAAACGGAACCCCTCCCTGGCCGCTGCCGATGACAATCGCATCCACCGTGTCCATAGCCACTCTCCGTCGCTTTACCCAGGCCACCTCCCTGCTTCTCGAAACCTAGATGCTCGTGCCGGAAACGTCCACGGAAACCGCTCCGGAGAGCTCCTCTCGACGCGTGTCATTGCGAGGAGCCCCAGCGACGCGGCAATCTGGTACTCGGCTCTTCGAGATTGCTTCGTCGCTGGGGCTCCTCGCAATGACAGTTCGAGTTGGTCACTGATCGGCGTGGGAGCGGAAGGTGGAGCTTTTTAAGAACGTAACGATTCAGCCTTTCCTTGAACTTCGAACCACGGGGAACACGGGGCGCACGGGGGAGAAAAAAGCCCGAATAACTTGTTTTACCCCGTGTACCCCGTGGTTACCAGTTCTTCATTGATTCGGGCCTGGCAGCAGGGGGTACGGCTCACAGAGGGTTAAATGCGCATTGTTCGGCGTAAAGGATGGCTAAACATACTGCTCCTGAATCTACACCGCTCGTGCGGCCACCCAGACCTCTACCTCGGCGACACCGGCGCGTTTGAGGGCGCGGGCGAGTTCCCCGGCCGTGGCGCCGGTGGAGAGGACGTCATCCACAATCGCCACCCGGCGTGGCGGGTTGGGCCACTCCACTTCGAAGGCCTCGCGCAGGTTGAGGCGCCGCTCCTTGCGGGTCAGCCGGGACTGGTTCTCGGTGTGACGTGTCCGCCGGCAGCGGGCGGTCTCCATCGGAAGACCCAGGGCCTTCGCCAGCGGCCGGGCCAGCTCCAGGGACTGGTTGAAGCCACGCTCCCGCAGTCGGGTGGCATGCAGGGGTACCGGTAACAGATAGTCCGGGGCCGGCACGTCGGCAAATCGTTGAACCAGCAGGGTACTGAGGAGCCGGCCTGCGGTGAACTGCTGGTGGAACTTGAGCGCCTGGACCAGCCAGTCGACCGGCGGGCCGTAGGCGAAGGCCGATCGGCAGCGATCGAACGGCGGCGGCTTCCGCTGGCAGGCGCCGCAACGGATGGTGGCGGGGTGTTGCAGGGGACGGCCGCAGCTCAGACAGGGGTGCGCGATGGTGGGGAGGTCCGAGAGACAGCCGCGGCACAGGTCCAGATGCTCGTGTCCCGGGTCGCCGCAGAGGAGACAAACAGGCGGAATCAGGTTAAACTGTAACCAGTTGTAAACCTGAAGGATCCCTCGCATTTGACAGCTCCCTTTCCAGACGGAATACTCGGTCAGCTTATCGTTAGGGGCCGCCTCTGTCAGGTCCCGCCAAAAAAACCAGAAGAGAGAGCAATGGACGATACCGTACGTCAGCCGCAACTTCGTCACGACTGGGACCTCGAAGAGGTTCGGGCGCTATTTGCAATGCCCTTCAATGACCTGGTGTTCCGCGCCCAAGGCGTGCATCGGCTGCATTTCGATCCCAATGCGGTGCAGATCAGCACACTGTTGAACATCAAGACCGGCGGCTGCTCGGAGAACTGTGGCTACTGCTCCCAGAGCGCCCACTTCGATACCGGCCTCGAGCGCGAGTCGCTGATGGCCTTTGAAGAGGTCATGGCCGCTGCCAAGGACGCCAAGGAGAAGGGCGCCTCGCGCTTCTGCATGGGGGCGGCCTGGAGCAGCCCCAAGGCGAAGGATCTGGAGCCGGTCATCGAAATGGTCAGGGGGGTGAAATCCCTGGGACTGGAGACCTGTGTCACCCTCGGCATGCTGAAGCAGGCGCAGGCCGACGCCCTCAAGGAGGCGGGACTCGATTACTACAATCACAACCTCGATGCCTCCCGGGAGTACTACGAGAGTGTGGTGACCACCCGCTCCTTCGACGATCGGCTCGACACCCTGCAGGCGGTGCGAGAGACCGGCCTCAAGGTCTGTTCCGGCGGCATCATCGGCATGGGCGAATCCCGCGATGATCGCGTGCGGCTGCTCATCGAACTGGCCAACCTGCCCGAGCACCCCCACAGCGTGCCCATCAATCGTCTGGTGAAGGTGGAGGGCACGCCGCTGGCCGACTCCCCGGACCTCGACATTTTCGAATTCGTGCGTACCATCGCCGTGGCGCGCCTGCTGATGCCGTACTCCTACGTGCGCCTTTCTGCCGGCCGAGAAACCATGAACGACGAGGCCCAGGCCCTCTGCTTCCTCGCCGGCGCCAACTCCATCTTTTATGGCGAAAAGCTCCTGACCGCCGACAACACCAGCACCGGCCACGACCAGCAGCTCTTCGAGCGCCTGGACATCCATGCGACTCTGAAATGAATGATCGCACCACAGAGGCGCAGAGTTCGCTGAGGGATACAGGGGCTGAAGCGGGCTAATGATCATGGTGGGCGTTGCTGCCATCCCGGGCCACTGTCTCCTGTAGGTCGGCCTTCAGCCGTCATCGAGTTTTGACGGGCTAAAGCCCGACCTACATGCCCCATCGTTAACTCCGTGTCTCTGCGCCTCATGGTGAATGAATCAGTCCATGAAAAACCTTCAAGCCGAACTGGACCGTCGCCGGGCTGCGCACCTCTACCGTAGCCGCCGGGTGACGGAGGGGCCGCAGGGTCCCGAGGTCTCCGTTAACGGGGAATCGTTGCTCGGTTTCTGCTCCAACGACTATCTGGGGCTGGCCGCCGACCCGCGGGTGGCGGAGGCGATGATCCGCGGCGTGCGGGAGTACGGCGTCGGCAGTGGGGCGGCGCATCTGGTCACCGGCCACAGCCGGGCTCACCACGCGCTCGAGGAGGAGCTGGCGGATTTCGTCGGCCGTGAGCGGGCGCTGCTGTTCTCCACGGGTTATATGGCCAATCTCGGTGTGGTCACCGCGCTGGTGGGGGCGGGCGATTCGGTCTTCGAGGATCGCCTCAACCACGCCTCGCTGCTCGATGCCGGTCTGCTCTCCCGGGCGCGTCTGTCCCGCTTCCCCCATGCCGATGCGGCTGCCCTCGATGAGCGCCTGGCCGCCAGTCGGGCGGAGAACCGGTTGGTGGTGACCGATGGCGTGTTCAGCATGGATGGCGACATCGCGCCCCTGGCGGCACTGGCCGAAACCGCCCGCCGCCACGAGGCCTGGCTGCTGGTGGACGATGCGCACGGGCTCGGCGTCATCGGTCCCGGCGGGACCGGGTGTACCGGGCAGGCGGGCCTCGGCAGCGCCGACGTCCCGATCCTGGTGGGGACACTGGGCAAGGGCTTCGGCACCTTTGGTGCCTTTGTCGCCGGCGATGCCGTTCTGATTGAAAACCTGATCCAGCAGGCACGGTCCTACATCTACACCACGGCCTTGCCCCCGGCGGTGGCCGAGGCTACCCGGGAGAGCCTGCGCATTGTCCGGGAAGAGGGGTGGCGGCGCGAACACCTGCAGAGTCTGGTGGCGCGGTTCCGGGCGGGTGCCGAACGGCTCGGCCTGGACCTGATGCCGTCATCCACCCCGATTCAGCCGCTGCTGGTGGGCGGGGCCGGCCCGGCACTCGCCATCAGTGACGCCCTGCGGGAGCGAGGCCTGCTGGTTGGCGCCATTCGCCCGCCGACGGTGCCCGAGGGTACGGCGCGGCTGCGCATCACCCTGTCCGCCGCTCACAGCGAGGCGCACGTGGACCGACTGTTGGAGGTACTCGACGAGGTATGGGAGGCGTGAAGCTCCACACCGAGACGTTCGGCAGCGGTCCCGATGTCGTGCTGGTGCACGGCTGGGGCCTGCATGGGGGCATTTGGGCGCAAGTCGCCGAACGGCTGGCGCACTCCTGTCGGGTCACCCTGGTGGATCTGCCCGGCCATGGTCGCAGCCCTCCGCTTTCCGCCGGATCCGAAGGAACCGATGTGGATGCTGTGGCCGGTGCCGTCTCGGAGGCCGTGCCCGCCGGGGCCGCCTGGGTGGGATGGTCGCTGGGCGGCATGGTGGCCCTTGCCGCTGCTTCCCGGGCGGGCGTGGGTCGCCTGGTCCTGGTCGGGACCAATCCGCGCTTTGTCGCCGATGCCGGCTGGCCCGGCATGGCGCCGGAGCTGCTGGCCGGTTTTGCCGAGGCACTGGCGGCTGATTACCAGACGACCCTGATCCGCTTCCTCGCCCTCCAGACCCGAGGTGCCGAAGGCGGTCGAGAGACGCTGCGCGGCTTGCGGGAACGGGTCTTTGCCCACGGCGAACCGGACCCCCGTGCCCTGAAAGCGGGACTGCGTATCCTCGCCGAGGCAGACCTGCGGACACGGCTCGCCGGGATCGCCCTGCCGGCGCTGGTGGTTCACGGTGCGCGGGACACGCTGGTCCCGGTGGAGGCAGCGGTGCGCACGGCCGAACGGTTGGGGGCCGAACTGGCCGTGATCGAGGGTGCCGGCCACGCCCCGTTTCTTTCCCACAGCGAGGCCTTTAGCGCCCGACTGGAGTCCTTTATCCATGCCTGATTTGCCGCGTCCCGACAAAGCCCGAATTCGAGAGTCCTTCGAGCGGGCGGTGGATAGCTATGATGCTGCGGCCGTGCTCCAGCGTGAGGTGGGTGAGCGCCTGCTGGAGCGTCTGGACCCGATCCGGATGGAGCCGCAGCGCATTCTGGACGTGGGCGCCGGCACAGGCTGGTGCAGCGAGGCGCTGGCACAGCGGTATCGCAAGGCGCAGATTGTCGCGATGGACCTGGCGCACGGCATGGTGTGCCGCACCCGCGGTCGTTTTGGCCCTCTCAACCGGCGCCTGCGGGGCCACCGCTTTGCCTGTGGCGACGCCGAGCAGTTGCCCTTTGCCGATGCTCGCTTCGATCTGGTGTTTTCCAACCTGACCCTGCAGTGGTGCGATCTCGAACGAACCTTTGCGGAATTCCGGCGGGTGCTGCGCCCTGGCGGGCTGGTGATGTTCAGCACCTTCGGTCCCGATACTCTCAAGGAGTTGCGCGCCAGCTGGGCCGAGGTGGACCGGGAAGTGCACGTCAACGAATTCCTGGACATGCATCACGTGGGGGATGCGATGGTGAATGCCCGCCTCGCCGACCCGGTGGTGGACATGGAACTCCTGACCCTTACTTACGAGAGCGTCCCGGCCCTGATGAGCGACCTCAAGTCGCTCGGCGCACAGACCGTACGCGGTGGACGACGCCCGACCCTGACCGGCAAGTCCCGCCTGAAGGCGCTGAGTGAGGCCTATGAGCGCTTCCGCCACGAGGGTCGTCTGCACTCGACCTGGGAGGTGGTCTACGGTCACGCCTGGGCACCGGATAGCGTTCCCCAGCAACACACCAGTGACGGCGCCACCGGCATCCGCTTCGAGCAGCTGCGGGGTGCGCTGAAAAAGCGTTAGGAAAGCATTTGCGCCTGTGGCAGGTTTCTTCGTGCCGGGTGATTCGGGTGGTTCAGTTCAGCGAGAGAGAGTGACTATGGCAAGTGGGGTATTCGTCACCGGCACCGATACCGAGATCGGCAAGACCTGGACAAGCGTGGGGCTGATCGCCGCCTTCCAGGACCGCGGTGAAACCGTGGTGGGTATGAAGCCGATCTCCGCGGGGTGCGAGATTACCGCCGGCGGGTTGCGCAACGACGATGCAGTCCACCTGCAACGGGCCGGCTCGGTACCCATGGCCTATGAGCGGGTGAATCCCTATGCCTTCGAGCCGCCGGTGTCTCCCCATGTGGCAGCCGCCCGGGCTGGCGTCACCATTGACCTGAGACGGATTGTCTCCGCCTACCGGCAGTTGGCGAGTGAGGTTGATCGGGTCGTGGTGGAGGGGGCTGGAGGCTGGCATGCCCCGCTGGGTGCGGCAATTACCGTAGCGGACATGGCCAGGGCACTCGAATTGCCCGTAATCATGGTCGTCGGACTGCGCCTTGGCTGCCTCAACCATGCCCTGCTGACCGCACGTGCGATTGAGGAAGACGGACTGGAGCTCGCTGGTTGGGTCGCCAATGAACTGACTCCGGACATGGCTGCGGCGGCTGAAAACGTGCACCACCTCAGTGAACAGCTGAAGGCCCCTCTCCTCGGCGTGGTGCCGTATCTGCGCGAATTCGACCCCCGGCGGATTGCTGCGGCCCTTGATGTCGGGATGCTGTCCCGCTGAGAATTGACAGCATGCCGGACCTGGCCGGCTGACAGGTCCCTTTTCCAGAGGGAGAAGAGGTCGTGCCCCGGTTCAACGGTGGTCGCGGGTCGCCCTGTGAAACTTCGGCGATGCTCTTTGCCGTTAAACAAAAAAGTCCGCACTCCCGTAAGGAGGCGGACTCTTCGTTCCCGTTCCCGTTCCCGTTCGCGGGTGGGGCTCAGGCGGCGAGAACGCCCTTGAGCCTTTTCATCGCGTTTTTCTCCAGCTGACGAATACGTTCGGCCGAGACGCCGTACTTGTCGGCCAGCTCCTGGAGGGTGATTTTCTGATCACCCAGCCAGCGGGCAGTGACGATGTCGCGGCTGCGTTCGTCCAGTCCCTCCATGGCGGACATGAGCTGTTCGCTGTTGTGCTCTTCCCAATTCGAGGCCTCCACCTGCCGGGCGGGGTCATGCCGCAGGTCCTGGAGATAGGCGAACGGGGCCGGGGCATACGAGTCATCATCATCGTCAGCTTTGCCGTCGAAGGCCATGTCCTGGCCGGAGAGACGTGACTCCATCTCCAGCACGTCGGCCTGGCTTACGCCCAGGTCCTTCGCTACTGCCTCCACTTCGGCATGGGAGAACCAGCCCAGGCGCTTCTTGGAACTGCGCAGATTGAAGAACAGCTTGCGCTGCGCCTTGGTGGTGGCGACCTTCACGATGCGCCAGTTGCGCAGGATGAATTCATGGATCTCGGCACGGACCCAGTGCACGGCAAACGAGACCAGACGCACGTTCATCGTCGGATCAAAGCGTTTCACCGCCTTCATCAGCCCGATGTTGCCTTCCTGAATCAAATCCGCATGCGGCAGGCCGTAGCCACTGTAACCTCTGGCTATATGAGCCACAAAGCGCAGGTGCGACATCACCAGGCGACGAGCTGCTTCCAGATCGTTGTCCTGCTGCAGTCGCTCGGCGAGGCTGCGCTCCTCTTCTGCAGTGAGCATCGGAATGCGGTTCACCGCCTGGGCGTAGGCCTCAATGCTGCTTATTGGAAAATTCAGCGAAATATCAAGCGCCTTGGACATGAATTCCCCCTTTTCTATACCGTAGGGCTATTAATAACCCATATTAGCACTCAATTTTTGAGAGTGCCAATAGCTCCCTGTTTTGTAGACAATGAGCCGCCGCCGGAGTTCAGGTAGGTTCGATATCGCGCAGATGGCGGCCGACGGCGAACCAGGAGCCGACCAGCCCCAGGGCGGTCCCTGACAGCAGCAGCAGGCCGGCGGTGGCTGCATCCAGTGCATCCAGCCGGAAGCCGCTGTTGTAGAGGTTGGCCAGATCCCGGACCGGCCCGCTCAGTATGCCCAGTGAGGCCTGCACCAGCACCGCGGCAATCACGGCACCGAACAGGCCGTACCAGAAGCCGGTATAGAGGAACGGGCGGCGGATGAAGGCATCGGTGCCGCCGATAAGCTTGGTGACCACGATCTCGTCGCGCCGGTTCTGGATCGAGAGGCGGATGGTATTGCCTACCACCAGCAGTACGGCCAGCGAGAGCAGCCCGGCCAGCACCCAGACTCCGCGCTGCCCGATCTCCATGAGGGCAAACAGTCGTTTAACCCACTGCATGTCCAGCTGTGCCAGCTCAACGCTGGGCAGCGCCCTCAGCTCCTCCAGCAGCGTCTCCACCTGGTTCGGACTGTTGTGACTGAGGGCGGGGCGCACCACCAGCACTGCCGGCAGTGGATTCTCTTCCAGGGCGTCGAGCGCCTCACCAAACCCGGAGAGACGGCGAAACTCCACCAGTGCGTTCTCCCGGGAGATGTAGTCGACGCTGGCGATCCCAGGCTGCGCCTCGAGCCGTTTGCGCAGGTTGTTGGCGGCCGGTTCATCGGTGTCTGCGGTCAGAAACAGAGACAGCTGCGTCGCTCCGTCCCAGCCCGCCAGTACGTGCTGCACGTTCTTCAGCCCTACGTGGAGGCCGGTGGGCAGTGCCAGGGCGATGCCGATGACCGCGGCAGTCATCAGGGCCGCCGCCGGACGGCGCCACATCTGTCCCAACGCATAGAAAAAGGTCTGCAGATGGCGGGCGCCCCAACTCTGCAGGGCATCTTTCAGGCGTGGCCCGGCTCTGGAGGCCCCCCGGCCGTTCTCGCGGGAGGCGGCTGGCCGTGATCGATAGGTCCCGCCGCGCATCAGACCGTTACTCCGATATCGCTGGCAAGCCTGCCGTGGTCCAGCCGCAGGATTCGGTGGGGCATCTGCCGGATGAGGTCCAGGTCGTGGCTGGCGATAAGGACGCTGACCCCTACCCGGTTGAAATCCCGGAAGATCTCCATGATTTCCCGGGAGAGCTCCGGGTCGAGGTTGCCGGTGGGCTCATCCGCCAGTACCAGCGGTGGCCGGTTGATGACTGCACGGGCGATACCTACCCGCTGCTGTTCGCCGCCGGAAAGGGTAACGGGAAAGGATCTGGCCCGATCCAGCAGGCCGACCTTGTCGAGGGCGGCACGGACCCGCCGCTCCACTTCACGACGGGCGTGCCCGGAGATAATCAGTGGGAGAGCTACGTTATCGAACACCGTGCGGTCGAACAGCAGCCGGTGGTCCTGAAAAATGATGCCGATGCGACGGCGATGGAAGGGGATATGACGGGACTTCACCCGCGCCAGGTTCTGTCCCCCGACCAGCACCTGACCGCTGCTGGCCCGCTCGATCAGCGCGATGAGCTTCAGTAGTGAGCTCTTGCCGGCACCCGAATGCCCGGTAAGAAACGCCATTTCCCCGGGAGCGAGATGAAAATCGACCCCCTTCAGGGCCTCATACCCCCCCGGATAGCGCTTGCTGACATCGGTGAATCGAATCATGGTTTCGGGTTTGTTTCGCTGGTTGCTAAACTCTGTTGCTAGTTGCTAGTTGCTAGTTGCTAGTTGCTAGTTGCTAGTTGCTAGTTGCTAGTTGATAGGCGGTGGGATTCACTCTTGGAGACTCGCCACTCGCCACTCGCCACTCGCCACTCGCCACTCGCCACTCGCCACTCGCCACTCGCCACTCGCCACTCGTCACTTCGTAAGCAGGGCGTCCACGAACTCCTCGGCGTCAAAGGTGCGCAGGTCGTCGATACCTTCGCCCACGCCGATAAACCGGATGGGGATCTGCATCTGTTTGGCCATGGCGAAGATAATGCCGCCCTTGGCGGTGCCATCGAGCTTGGTAAGGGCGATACCGGTTACTCCCACCGCTTCCTTGAATTGCTTGGCCTGCGAGAGGGCATTCTGGCCGGTACCGGCGTCGAGCACCAGCAGTACCTCATGGGGCGCGGTGTCGTCGAGTTTGCCGATTACCCGCCGGACTTTCTTCAGCTCCTCCATGAGATTCGACTGGGTATGCAGTCGGCCCGCCGTATCTGCAATGAGTACGTCGGTGCCGCGGGATTTGGCCGCCTGCACGGCGTCGAAGATCACCGATGCCGAGTCGGCGCCGGTGTGTTGCGCGATCACCGGGATTTTATTGCGTTCGCCCCAGACCTGAAGCTGTTCGACTGCCGCGGCGCGGAAGGTGTCGCCGGCCGCCAGCATCACCGAAGCACCCTGTTCCTGAAGTCGCTTGGCCAGTTTGCCGATGGTGGTCGTCTTGCCGGCGCCGTTGACTCCGACCACAAGCAGGACATAGGGACGCACGTCATCGGCAATGGTCAATGGTTGACTGACTGGCGAGAGGATCTCCAGCATGTTCTCCCGCAGAGCGGCGAACAGCGCATCCTGATCGTTCAGCTGCTTGCGCGAGACCCGCTTGTTGATGTCGTCCATGATGGCACGGGTGGCCTCGACGCCGACATCGGCGACCAGCAGCTGAGTCTCGAGCTCTTCCAGCAACTCGTCGTCGATGCGTCGGCCGGCTCCGACCAGGTCGCGCACATCGGTGTTGAGAATCTCGCTGGTGCGCGAGAGACCCTGGCGCAGCCGGGAAAAAAGCCCCTTCTTTTCGGGCTTTGTGTTTGTGTCGGTTGCTTCCTTGTCGCCCTTGTTTTTTCCGAAACCGAACATTAGCTCTCTATCGTTGTCGCAAAAGCGTGAAGAAGAACGCGGCGAACAGGACCGCGAATCGGATCCTATCATTTCGCCCAATGGCGAGATACGAGAGGATAAGAGGTCCGAGGTAAAAGATACGAGATTCGAGGTATCCTCGCATGCTTAGCCCGGATTTCTCACCGCCAAGAGACCGCAAAAGGCATTTTTGCGGTTAATCTTTTTTTTGCGGTTAATCCGTGACGTTATTCAGTCTAGTATCTCGTATCTTTTACCTCGTATCTCCGTTTGAGGATGGTTTTTTACATGCACAAAGTTGTGATTTTGCTGTTTTCTCTGTTTCTTGCAGCCGGACCGGCCAGCGCCGCGCTGGTCTCCAACGGGGAGCGTACCCATGAACGGGTTCTCGACAACCGGATGAAGGTCATCGTTCGCGAGGATCACCGGGCACCCGTGATCGTCTCCCAAGTCTGGTACAAGATCGGCTCCAGTTACGAGTACGGTGGTATCACCGGCGTCTCCCACGTGCTGGAACACATGATGTTCCAGGGGACGCCCGAGTACCCCGATGGCGAGTTCTCCCGCATCATCGCCGCGAACGGCGGCTCCGAGAACGCCTTTACCTCCCGCGACTACACCGCCTATTACCAGCAACTGGAGGCGAGCCGCTATCCGGTGAGTTTCGAGCTCGAGGCCGATCGGATGCGCAACCTGCTGCTGAAGCAGGAGGACTTCGAGAAAGAGGCACAGGTCGTCATGGAAGAGCGGCGGCTTCGCACTGACGATCAGCCGAACGCCCTGACTTATGAAACTTTCATGGCCACGGCCTTCAAGGCCGGTCCCTACCGGCAACCCGTCATCGGCTGGATGGATGATCTGCAGCATCTGAGCATCGACGACCTGAAGCGTTGGTATGCCAAGTGGTACGCCCCCAACAACGCCACCCTGGTGGTAGTGGGCGATGTGGACCCGGAGCAGGTGTTCGCGGAGGCTGAAAAGCACTTTGGTCCACTCCAGCCGAGCGATATCAGCCCCCCCAAGCCGCGCCGGGAGCCCCCGCAGCAAGGAGTCCGACGAATCGAGGTAGAGGCGCCGGCGCAGAATCCCGTTCTCCTGATGGGCTACAAGGTGCCCGTTCTGAAGAGTGCCGGGGAATCGTGGAAGCCCTATGCGCTGGAAGTGCTCGCCTCGGTACTGGACAGCGGCGACAGTGCCCGTCTGACCCGGGATCTGGTACGTGGCCAGCAGATTGCGGCCAGCGCCGGTGCCGGTTATAACCTCTATGCGGCACGGGACTCACTGCTTACCCTGAGTGGCGTACCCGCGCAGGGGCATACGGTGGATGAACTGGAGCAGGCTCTTCTCGAGCAGATTCGGCGGCTCCGCGATCAGCCTGTGGAAGCCGGGGAACTGGAGCGTATCAAGGCGCAGGTAACGGCATCGAACGTCTACCAGCTCGATTCGGTCTCTTACCAGGCGAGACAGATTGGCTCCCTGGAGTCGGTCGGCCTGGGCTGGGAGACGGCCGAGGAGTATGTGGACAGAGTCGAGGCGGTGACGCCGGAACAGGTGCAGCAGGTGGCGCGTGAGTATCTGAAGGCCGATGCCCTGACCATTGCCCGGCTGAACCCGCAGCCCTCCGAACCCCAAGCCCGCGACACCAAAGGAGCGAGTCTCGATGCCCCGCACAATTAATCCAGGCGCCCTGCCGCTGCTGCTGGCTGTCTTACTGTTCGGCTGGTCCGGCGTCAGTCAGGCCGTACCCGAAATCCAGAACTGGCGTACCGACAATGGCGCCGGGGTCTACTTTGTACACGCCCCGGAACTGCCGATGGTGGATGTGCGGGTCGTGTTTGCTGCGGGTGCCAGCCGCGATGGCGAACAGTTGGGTGTCGGCGTGCTCACCAACGCCCTGATGAGCGAAGGGGCGGCGGGTATGGATGCCGATACCATCGCGCAGCGGTTCGACTCAGTGGGGGCACGGTTTTCCAATAGCGCACTGCGCGACATGTCCATCTTCAGTCTGCGATCCCTCATGGAGCCGGAACGGCTCGAGCAGGCGGTGGATACCTTTGCGGATGTGCTGGGGGAGCCGGAATTCCCTGTGGACGCCCTGAATCGGGAGCGGGCGCGGATGCTGATTGCCCTCAAGCGCCAGGAGCAGTCGCCGGGCGAGATCGCCAAGAAGCGCTTCTACACCGATCTGTACGGGGAGCATCCCTACGCCAACCCGGTCCTTGGGACGGAGGCCTCACTGGAACAGCTGGATCAGGAGGCCATTCGGGCGCACTACCAGCGCTACTATGTGGCAAACAATGCCACAGTGGCGATCGTTGGCGATATCGAACGGGACGTGGCTGAACGTCTGGCGAACCGTATTACCGATCGTCTGGCCGCCGGTGAGCCGACGCAGCCACTGCCTGCGCCCGAACCGCTCAAGGCCGATGCGCGAGCAAGTCTGCAGCACCCATCCAGTCAGACCCACGTCTGGATGGGGCAGCTTGGGGTGGTTCGCGGTGCCGAAGACTGGTTCCCACTCTACGTGGGTAACCATATCCTCGGAGGCAGCGGTCTGGTATCCCGGGTCGCCCAGGAGGTACGGGAGAAGCGGGGGCTTGCCTACAGCGCCTCCAGCCGTTTTTCACCGATGGAGGCCCGGGGTCCGTTCATCCTCAGTCTGCAGACCGCCAACGAGAATGCCGAACAGGCATTGGACGTACTGAGCCAGACCCTTGCGGAGTTTGTCGCCGAGGGGCCCTCCGATGATGAGGTGGACCGGGCGATAAAGAACATCACCGGTGGTTTCCCGATGGATATCGACTCCAACAGCGAGATCGCCAGCTATATCTCCATGATCGGCTTCTACGATATGCCGCTGGACTATCTGGACCGGTTCATTGAGCGGGTCTCTGCAGTCACACCGGAGTCGATCCGCGAGGCGTTTCAGCGCCGAGTCGATCCCGATTCCCTGCTGGTGGTTACCGTGGGAAGGAGCGATGGCGGTTAAGGGCAATAACGGCAGTTTGCGCATTATCGGTGGCGAGTGGCGCAGCCGCCGACTCTCGTTTCCGGACGTGGAGGGTCTGCGGCCCACCCCGGACCGGGTCCGCGAGACGCTTTTCAATTGGCTGCAGGGCCGGGTGGAAGGCGCCCGCTGTCTGGATCTCTACGCGGGCAGCGGTGCCCTGGGTCTGGAAGCCCTCTCGCGCGGTGCCGCCGAGGTGGTGTTTGTGGATTCCGCGCCCAAAGTCGCCCGCCAGTTGGAGGAGAATCTTGCGCTGCTGAATTCCCGGGACGGTCGCGTGGTCCGCTCCGATGTCCTCAATTACCTGCGTGGCGGTGGCCGGCCCTTCGATATTGTCTTCCTGGACCCGCCGTTTCGGCATGATTTGCTGGAGCCCTCCCTGCGCTTGCTGGACCAGCGCGGCTGGCTTGCTCCGAGGGCCCGGATCTATCTGGAGAGCGAGTCCGATGCCGAAAACCCGCCGGCCCTGCCGGACGGATGGCAGGAGCTCAAGCACCGCGTCGCCGGGCAGGTGAAGTACCAGTTGATTGAAACCGCCTAATCCGCCCTAGAGCACCGATCAGCTAACGGTGGGACGGGTGCAACTCATTGATATTGGGGGTGCCATGAATACGTCCCTGTAGGCTCGACGGCCGCGTCCGTGCGGCCGACGCCCCAATATCAATGAGTTGCACCCTGCTCGGAATTTACCTGTTCGGTGCTCTAGAGGAATTTTGGCCTGCGACCGCCCGCTGCTGTATCATGTTCGGCTTCGGCGCAGGAACCGACCATGCATATTATCGCCATCTATCCCGGCACGTTTGATCCCATCACCAACGGCCATACGGATCTGATCAGCCGCGGGGCCAGGCTGTTTGACCGCATCATTGTGGCCATCGCCGCCAACCCCAAGAAGACCCCGCTTTTTTCACTGGAAGAGCGAGTGGAACTTGCCCGGCAGGCCCTGGTCGGAATGGAGAGTGTAGAGGTTTGCGGATTCGACAGCCTGTTGGCCGACTATGTCCGGCAGCGCGATGCACAGGTGATCCTGCGCGGTCTGCGCGCGGTCTCCGATTTCGAATATGAATTTCAGCTCGCCGGCATGAACCGCCGGTTGGCGCCGGATGTCGAAACGCTGTTTCTGACGCCGGCGGAGCAGTACAGCTATATCTCCTCAAGCCTGGTCAGGGAGGTTGCCGGTCTTGGCGGGGACATCTCGGAATTCGTTCATCCGGAGGTGAAGGCTGCGCTCAATAATAGATTGCGCTAATATACGACGAATTCGCCGCTCTAAGGCTGACGAGGAGGAATGATTTCATGGCGTTGATGATTACCGACGAGTGCATCAATTGCGATGTATGTGAGCCCGAATGCCCCAACGGGGCCATTACACAGGGTGATGAGATCTACGAGATCGACCCATTGCTGTGCACCGAGTGTGTGGGCCACTATGACGAGCCGCAGTGCATCGAAGTCTGTCCGGTCGATTGCATCCTGGTGGATCCTGAGCACGAAGAAGACGAAGGTCAGCTGAAGGCGAAGTACGAAAAGCTTCAGAGCGCCTGAGTAGCACACCGATCTTTGCAAAAAGCCCCGCTAGTGGGGCTTTTTTCGTTTGCAGGGCCGGATCGCACCGCAGACGACTACATGGATGTAGTCGGTTGAAAATGTCTGGAACCTATTTCCAGGCGCAGAGGACGCAGAGCGCTGTAGGTCAGACGGTTGGCCCGAACTTCTCACAGCCCTAACCGCAAAGCTTCCGCTCCTGCTCACGCCCCTCACCTACATCCATGTAGGCGAAGACGCAAAGAGCGCAAAGAAAACAGACGTTGTAAATCAGGGCAGCGATATCGAGTATCACGGGCATTGCTTCAGTGCACCGTTTAAGAAGCTTTCGAAGTATTGGTGTTCTAGCGTGCTTTGCGCCTTTGCGGTGAGAAATAGGGGTTGGAGATCCGTTAAGCTTCGGAAAACGCTTACGGAGGTCTGCCATGGCGCGGGTGCGCTTTCTTTTCGTCCTGCTGGTTCTTTTTGTCGGCTCCGTTCAGGCCGGTCCACCCAAGGCGGCGATAGCGAGTGCTCACCCGCTGGCGACCGAGGCGGGTTTCGAGGTGCTGGAGAGGGGCGGCAACGCCTTCGATGCTGCGGTGGCGGTGAGTGCCGCACTGGCCGTGGTGGAGCCCTACAGTTCCGGGATCGGCGGGGGCGGCTTCTGGCTGCTGCACCGGGCCTCCGATGACCGCGATGTGATGATCGATGGCCGTGAAGTTGCCCCCTTGGCAGCGCACCGGGACATGTATCTGGATGATAAAGGCGAGGTGGTGCGTACACGGTCCATGGATGGTCCGCTGGCGGCGGGTATTCCGGGCGAACCGGCCGCCCTGGCGCACATCGCCGGGCAGTACGGTCGGTTGCCGATGGAGATGAGCATGGGGCCGGCCATCCGCCATGCCGGGCAGGGCTTCGAAGTGACCCCGCACTATCGGCGTATGGCCCGCTTTCGCCGGGATGTCCTGCGCGAGTTTCCCGCCGCCGCTACCTTCCTGACGGACGATGAAGTGCCGCCGCTCGGATACCGGATCCGACAGCCGGAGCTGGCGCGGACGCTGACGTCCATCGCCAAGAGTGAGGCCGAGAGTTTCTATCGTGGAGAGTTGGCGGCAGCACTGGTTGCCGACGTCAGGGAGGCGGGCGGTATCTGGACCCTGGAGGACCTGGAGAACTACCGGGTTATCGAGCGTGCCCCGATTCGCGGTCGCTATCGGGGCCTGGATGTGATTTCCGCCGCGCCGCCTTCGTCCGGAGGCGTGGCACTGGTCACTATGCTCAACATCCTCTCCGGCTACGACCTCTCCGGCTTGCAGCCGGCCAGGCGCACGCACCTGATCGTCGAGGCGATGCGCCGCGCCTATCGTGACCGCGCCGAATACCTGGGTGACCCCGATTTTGTGGAGATGCCGCTGGCCCGGCTGACCGATCCGGATTATGCGGCTGGACTGCGCGCCGCCATTCATCCGGAAAAGGCGACTCCCAGCGCCATGCTGCCTGGATTCACCCATGCCTCCACCGGCCGTGACACCACCCACTTTTCCATCCTCGACACGGATGGCAACTACGTCGCCGCCACGCTCTCCATCAACTATCCGTTCGGTTCCGGATTTCTGTCGAAACGGACCGGGGTACTGCTGAACGACGAAATGGACGATTTTTCCGCCAAGCCCGGCGTGCCCAATGCCTATGGTCTGGTCGGCGCCGAGGCCAACGCCATCGCTTCCGGCAAGCGCCCGCTCTCCTCCATGTCCCCCACCTTCGTCCGGAACGCCGACCGTATCGCTGTGCTCGGCACACCCGGCGGCAGCCGTATTATCACCATGGTGCTTCTGGGGATCCTGGAGTTTGCCGAAGGAAAAGACCCCGAGGCGTGGATAAGCCGCCCCCGTTTTCATCACCAATACCTGCCCGATCGGGTGTTTCACGAACCGGAAGCATTCAGCACGACGACCCTTCAGGCGCTGGAGGAGATGGGACACACGCTGGAGGCGTCGGAGCGCACCTGGGGCAATATGCAGGGCCTGGTCTGGGATCGTCGGGGAAAGCGCGTGGAAGCTGCCAGCGATCCGCGCGGCGAAGGTGCGGCCGTGGCCCGCTGAACCGCAGCCGCATCACGGCCTGCGAATCAGTTCGTCTCGCCGGGCTCCGGCGGCGCCGTGCCTTCAGCCAGGATCACCAGGTCGACCCGCCGGTTCAGCTGTCGTCCGGACTCGGTCCGGTTGTTGGCGATGGGACGGGCCTCTCCGTAGCCGCGGCTGATAATGCGATCCGGGTCGATACCCTGTGCGACCAGCGCCTGCTTGACGGCGTAGGCCCGTCCCTTGGAGAGCATCCGGTTGTAATTCGTATTGGCGAGGCCGTCGGTATGCCCCTCCACCACCAGGACACGGTCGGGATGGTTGCGGAGAAAATTGCTGACGCTCCTCAGTTCATCCCTGGCCGACGGGGACAGATCGGCGCGCCCCGGGGTGAAAAGGAGGTCGTGGAGGGTCACCATGATGCCGCGCTCGACCCGTGTCGCCTCCATGGCGGCCAGCTCCGTCTCCAGCACCTTTGAGCGGCGGGCGTTTTCCGCCTCCTGTTCGGTGCGCAACTCCCTGCGCAGTTGATTGTGCTGTTCAGTAAGCTGCTCGACCTCCCGTTCGGATAGTTCACGCTTGGTGGCCGCCTGCGCCATTTCCAGGTACCGCCGTGCCATGTAGATCTGGTGGTCATACTCGGCGGTATCGAGGGTGTTGTCCGCACGCGCGATGGCCGCATCCGCCTGGTGCAGGAAATAGGCGGCGTTTGCGCGTATCTCGGGTACGTCGGAGACGGCCCGGTAGGTGGCCCGGACTTCGTCCAGCTCCGGCGTACTGTGGGTGGGGGCACTGGCGCAGGCGGAAACCAGCGCGACGGCAAGGAGTGCAGGGATTCGCTTCATGAGTCCAACTCCTCGCGCAGCAATTCGATATTCTCTTCCAGTTGTCTCTTTATCTGCTGCAGGCGTTCGGTCTCTGCCTTCATGATCGCCAGGCGCGCGTCGATCTCGGCCTGTTCTGCAAGGTGTCGGGAGCGGTTCGAGGGCTCTTCCGACGCGGCGATGGAGCGGGCCTGTTTCAGCTTGTCTTCGGCCATCTGCACCTCCAGCGCAGCGAACTCCGCCGCACGGGTGGCATGGGCCTCTTCCAAAGCCTGCTCGGCGTCCGACAGACTGACGGTGGGTGGCTCGGTGAACTGTGGTCCCGTACAGCCCCCGGCAAGCGCCAGCAGGGCCAGGGCCCCGGTCATCCGTGACAGCGATACCATTTTTGCTCCTGCGACCGGTAAGCGGCTTTTCTTCTGCCTCCCTAACGAATAGTCACAACCGCGCGGTTCTGCAACGGTTTGCCTGAGGGCCTGTCGGAGAACATGGTTTTTTGTAGGTTGGTTGAGTTATGCGAACCCCAACGCTGGGTTTTATTTTGCTTCGTTCCTCAGCGCCAACCTACCTTTTGGAGCCCATTGCTATTGTCGGACCGGCTCCTGAAGAACGTAACAATTCACCCCTTGAATTTCGAACCACGGGGAACACGGGGTGCACGGGGGAGAAAAAAACCGAACAACTGGTTTTCACCCCGTGGTCTCCGTGTACCCCGTGGTTACCAGTTCTTCATCGATTCGGGCCGGCGCAGCAGGGGGTACGGCTCCTGATATGGATTGACCAATCTAGATGGTCGCTTCCCTGAGCAGACCGGCGATATCGCTGGAGGTCAGGGCGCTGAACAGCTCCCGGTTGGAGGTGACCATGCCGCCCGCCATTTCGTACCACGCGCAGGTGCCGCACCAGTCAGGCATTGCAAAACTGCCCTGGGTGCGACGGGGCAGCAGGTAGGCGCGGCCGGGAAGGTAGAGCAGGTTGTAGGCGATACCCGCACGGTGCAGCGCTTCGACCTGCTGCCAGGTCTCCTCTGCATCGTCCAGGGCCATGCAGTGAGCCGGATAGGGCTCGCTGCCGCCGTTGTGAGAAAAGTGCGGGTCGGCTATAGGGAGCGGTGTGTCACGGACGAACAGTTGCAGATGCAGGTGGTTGACCGAGGCGCCGGCGCCGTAGGCGTTGTAGCCGAGCCCCACTCCCGGCAGCGTCTCACCCAGCCGCGCCGTCTGTTTCCAGGCGAAGTCATGTAGGGCCGGGGTAAGAAACTGCGGGTGCTGTTGGTGGCGTTCGGGCACCAGCAGGCCGTGTCGGTCGACGAAGGGGTACTTGTTGTAATAGAGCGCCGCCTCGCTGCCGCCCAGATCGCCCTCCCAGAGGATCTCCTTCTCCATGAAGGGTTTGTTGAAATGGAATCCGTCCGGATTGAACGGCTTGCGGATGCCATCAACCGACTGGGTGCTCATGCGCTGGGGACGAAAGGCGCGCAACGGATTGAACTGCACCTCCCAGGGACCGGCCTGTCGGAACCGGGTCGGTTCCAGGGTGTTGAAGCCGAGAAAGGCCAGTTTCAGGAAAACGGTCAGGTCTTCATCGCCATCCGGGATGGTGCCGTTGCCCAGCAGCCGGGCGCGGTAATCGGTGCTCAGCTCCTCAAAGCGCTCCTCCAGTGCCGGTCGCAGCGAGTTCCAGAGCTCCGGCTCGAAACTGGCATTGGCGGTGGCCAGGATAAACGGCCCCAGGGTGTCCCGTTCCAGCAGCCGGCCCAGGCCCTTCTCGAAGGCATGGCGCAGGCGATCGGGAGAGGCAAAAATATTGTCGGCTGTCGACATGGAGAGGCTTTATCGGGTTCGAAAGCGGCTCGCCAGTTTACAGCGAAAAACAGTTTAACCACAGAGGCCACAGAGTAGAGCAACCGCATACTTCGCAGCCAGCGATGTAAGCCCTAAATAGGAGGGGTCGGCAGCGCCAAAAATGTGAGTAGGCGTTTACCCTGCAAGAGACTACTTGCCACTGAAGACAAAGAGCTGAATTCTCTTATAAAACCCCGTGCTCCCCCGTGGTTCAAGCTCTGTGTTCTCAGTGGTACACCCAGGACCTACCGCTGGCAGTGCGGGCAGAAAACCGTCGATCGCTGTCCCAGGCGTACTTCACGGAGCCGTGCGCCACAGGCGGGGCAGGGCAGGCCGCCGCGGCCGTAGACGGCGAGGCTCTGGGCGAAATAGCCGGGGCGGCCCTGGCTGTCGGTGAAGTCACGCAGCGTCGTGCCGCCCTGAATGATGGCCTGTTCGAGGATGCTGCGCACCTGCTCCGCCAGGCGCAGATAGCGGGCGCGGGAGATGCCGCCGGCCGGTCGGTCGGGACGGATCCCGGCCATGAACAGCGCCTCGTTGGCGTAGATATTACCGACCCCGACTACCACTCTCGCATCCATCAGGAAGGCCTTGACCGGCACGCGCCGCCCGCGGGAGCGGCGGAACAGGTAATCGCCATCGAAGGCATCACTCAGGGGTTCGGGCCCCAGACCGGCGAGCAGCTTGTGGCTCTCCGGCGGCCCATCGGTCCACAGCAGCGCACCGAAGCGGCGCGGGTCGGTCAGTCGCAGACGCAGGCCTTCGGTAAAGACCAGGTCCACATGGTCATGCCGGCCCGGCGTCAGCGGCTCCTCCAGCACCCGCAGGCTGCCCGACATGCCGAGGTGCAGGATGATGCTGCCCCGCTCCAGCATCAGCAGCAGGTATTTGCCGCGCCGGCGCACCTCCGTTACCCGCTGTCCCGCCACCCGCTTCTGCAGGTCGGAAGGCACCGGCCAGCGCAGACGCGGCTCGCGTACCTCGACCGTGAGAATGCGGCGGCCGGTGATGTGCGGCGCGATGCCGCGCCGGGTGGTCTCCACCTCGGGAAGTTCAGGCACCGGGGCTACTCGCTATTTTTGCTGCGCACCACAGAGAACACGGAGAACCCGGGGGCGATGGGTTTTACCACAGAGCTGAACCAGCGGGGCAGGGGGAATATGGATCTCGGTGCCCTCTGTGGTCATCGCTCTTGCGGCAGTTCGGGGAGGGAGAACAACCCCTTGGCCACGGAATCGGGCAGATGATACGTCAGGCGCCAGGCCGGGCGCGCCAGCACCGTCTGCGGTTCGCGGGAGGCGATGATGAACTCCACCGGGTCGGCCTGCCCGGCCAGATTCACCCGGATGGTCTCCCCTTCGGGAAGGGGCGCGTCCCACTCTTTCACTTCGATGGCGCGGGCGTGCCTCCAGTTGTCGACTAACCGGGCCACGGCGTCGGCTGAGGTGTCCGGTGCTTCGGGCGCTGTTTCCCACTTGCCATTCCGCTGGCGCAGATTCAGGCCGGGCAGCGAAATCGCCTCCAGGTCGGCAGCGTCCGGCAGCAGTCGATGACTGGCGAAGGTCCCGATGTCGCCGATGAGATGATAAAACCAGGAATCGCCAACCAGATAGATGGTTTCACCGCGGCGCACGTAGCGGTGCTGGTCGATCGGCGTCGTATCGCCGAAGGTGAGTGTGACATCGTCCAACTGCAACCGGACCCGGGGTTCCGAGAGGCCGTACGCCTCCAGATTACTCTCAACCGGAAAGCGGCTCCGGGTCGCCGCTTCGGCTACCTTCAGCAGGGCATCGAGGCGATGGCCGTTGGCGGGGAGCCCGCGCGGTGCTGTAAGTCGCCACTCGCCATCCTCGCCACGCTCCGCGGCCACCATCTCCTGCCCCACGCGCTCGATTCGCACCTGCCGGATTTCCGCCGGGTTCAATGCCGTGAGTCGCTCGGGCTCGGGCGGGGCCTCTTTTCCGGGCTCCCTGAGGACCAGCGCGGTGAGGACTCCTACCAGAATCAGCAGCCCCAGATTGATCAGCGTTCGTGACTTCATGGCACCTACCGTTTACGGCGTCGCCACCAGATAAACACCCCGGTTCCCGCCAGCCCCAGCGGCAATACCAGCAGAAACCCGAATCCGAGCACTGCCGAGATCATCGGGGTGAGGGTGAGCGAAACGTCGGGTGCCGTGCGGGACGGGATGGAGATGAAGGCGTCATCGTGATTGAGCCAGTTCACCAGTCGGTTGCCCAGCTCCCGGTTGGCGCCGTTGCCGAGATACTGATTGGAGAGAAAGTCGGCATCGCCTACAACCGCAACACGCTGGGTCGATTCGGCTCCATTTTTGTCCGCCAGGTTCCGGGTAGCGGTCACACCCAGGGGCAGCCGGCCGGATAATTCGCCTTTGTCGTGCTCAATGGCGCCTTCCAGCTCTCCGGTTTCCGCCCAGCTGCGCTCCAGCGTCTGCAGGATCGGCTGGAACCGGAAGTCGCTCTGACCGGTGACCAGATAACCGGCGATGGGGAACAGGGTGAGAGAGGAGAGGTCGCCGGTTATCGGATGGTCCGGATATTCCGCCACCACCACGAAGGCCGGGTGGTCGATGCCGAGCTGTTGGCCGGTGGGATCGACCAGCGTACCGTCGCCGAGGGTTACGCCGAGCCGTTCGGCCAGGGCCTCGAAGCCGCTGGCGCCGTCCGGTTCGCGCAACCACAGGAGGTTGCCGCCCGCGGCGACCCAGTTCTCGATCAGGGCCGCTTCGCCGGGCAGAGGCTTCTGACGCGGATCGGCAATGACCAACGCTGCGGCATCTTCCGGGATCGCCGGTGTAATGCTCAGGTTAATGGTATCGAAGCGGATCCCCTTCTGCTGCAGCTGGGCGGTCCACTGGCCGTAATCGAAATTACGCTCGCCTCCCGGGCTGCGTTCGCCATGTCCGGAGAGAAACAGCACACGGCGTTCGCCGCCGCGGGCCAATCGTTGCAAGGCGTTGGTGAGTGCCTGTTCGCCAACCGTGGTGAGATTCTCCCTGCGGCCCTGGTACTCGACCACCAGTTCGCCGTCCACCCTGACGCCCAGGGCACGGACCCGGTCGGGGTGCTGGTCCGGGTCGACGAACGCCAGGGAGAGATCGGCCTTGTGGCGCCGGTATCGCTCGATCATCTCGCGAATGCGGGGACGCAGTTGTGAGGCTCCACTCTCCCGTGCAAACGCGGTGATCGTCACCGGCCCCTCCATGCCTTCGAGCAGTTGCTTGCTGGCCTCGGAGAGAGTGTGGCGGCCGCTGGCGGTCCAGTCGGCCTGGAGGTGGTAGCGGGTACTGAGCCAGCCGACCAGGCCAATGGCCACCAGGAACAGCACTACAAAAATCCAGTTCTGAACCCGGAGGCGGCGTCGGCTGTTACGGTCGATATCCATCTAGCGGTCTCGCTTTCTTATTACCACTGAATTGTTTACCACAGAGGACACAGAGGAATAATTTCAAAAACTGACAGCTGGGGCTTTATCTCTTTCAAGCTGCATGCCGGGCCAGTCCCGCTCGCTTTCTCTGTGTTCTCTGTGGTTACAGCCCTTTATCCCTGCAGGCGCTCGGCATCCAGCCGGCGGATGCTGAGTACCAGGAAAGTGGTGATAAACAGCAGGTAATAGGCCAGGTCGCTGGTGTCGAAGATCCCCCTCAGCAGGGCTTCGTGGTGGCGCTGTAGCGAGAGATAGGTGAACAGGCTGTCGCTGCCCGTGCCGCCCGCCCAGTCCAGGATCCAGAGCAGCAGCAGAAACCCGAAACTGCCCACGGCCGCCACTGTGGGCTGCTCCGTCAGGGTGGACATGAACAGCCCCGCCGCGGCGAAGGCCGCCAGCATCAGCGTCAGTCCCAGTACCTGGGCGGCCAGCAGACCGAAATCCAGCGTGCCGCCGAGCATCAGCGACAGCGGCATGAGAGCAATAAGCCCGATCATGACCATGAAGAAGGCCATCACCCCCAGATACTTCCCCAGAACGATTTCGGTCATGGAGACCGGTGCCGAGAGCAGTAGTGGCAGTGTGCCCCCGCGCCGCTCCTCGCTGATCAGACGCATGGTGAGAAGCGGTGCTACCAGTAGCAGAACCACCGCAGCGATACCGAAAACCGGTCCGGCCACGACCTCGGTCAGCCCCGGGGCGCTCTCCATCTGCGCCAGCCGGGGTTGAATCCTGGCGTATTCATCCACCTGGCTGAGAAACAGGTAGGCCAGGATGAGTTCCACCACGGCCAGCACCGACCAGGCCAGTGGGGAGAGAAACAGGCTGCGCAGCTCCCGCGCCGCAATGTGTCCGACCATCATGCCGCCTCTCTCCCGGACTCCGAGGTGGTCAGATCGACAAACACATCCTCCAGGGAGCGGCGCTCGGGGATCAACTCATAGAGACCCCAGTTCTCCCGGGCCGCGGCAAGGGCCAGTGCTTCGGCGGGACTCTCGGCCGGGTAATGGCCGATGTGAAAGCGATCGGTCCCCTCGGCCTCCACCGACCGAACCCCCTCGATGGCCCGCAGGGTGTCGATATCAGGCGGCCGATGCAGGCCGATGGTAAGCCGTGAGGTCTGCATGCGCTGCTCCAGTCCGGCGATGGTGTCGCTCACTACCAGTTCGCCCTGATGAATAATCTGCACCCGATCGCAAGTAGCCTGCACCTCGGGCAGGATATGGGTGGAGAGGATGACGCTGTGTTCCCCGCCCAGCTCCCGGATCAGCGCACGAATCTCGCGGATCTGGATGGGGTCGAGACCTACGGTGGGCTCGTCGAGCACCACCACATCCGGGGAGTGGATGATGGCCTGAGCGATACCCACTCGCTGCTGATAGCCCTTGGAGAGATTGCCGATCAGCCGATCGCCGCTCTCCGTCAGGCCGCAGCGCTCCTTTGCGGCGGCGAGCGCCGCCGGGATGCGGGCGCGCTCGATACGGTGGAGCCGTGCGCAGTAGGTCAGGTATTCATTGACCGTGAGCTCCCGATAGAGCGGCGGCTGCTCCGGGAGATAGCCGATGGCCGCTTTGGCCCGCTTGGGATGCTCGAGGAGATCGATTCCGCCGACCGTGATGCGGCCTGCACTGGGTGCCAGGTTGCCCGTAAGCATGCGCATGGTGGTCGACTTTCCGGCCCCGTTGGGGCCGAGGAACCCCAGCACCTCACCGCGACGCACTTCGAAACTGATCCCATTTACCGCACAGTGGGTTCCGAAGTATCGGTAGAGGTGTTCGACGCCGATCAGACTCGCTTCGCTCATGCGTTCTTCCGAACTTGGAAACAGGCTGGAATTCTACCCATAAACCGCCAGGAAGGTGCAATGACGTACCTTCCGCATTTGCGAGCCGTATCTTCCTGCTGCGCAGGCCCGCATCAATGAAGAACTGGTAACCACGGGGAACATGGGGACCACGGTTTGAGGATTCTTGCGAAGGGACTATCTCCTCCGTTCCCGGTAGGAGGGCCGCCCCGGCGCGATGCTCTTCGTGACGAAAATCGCCGCGAGGGCGCGCCTCCTACC